>JBBECL010000133.1:0-4945 GCA_040881805.1 Terrimicrobiaceae bacterium
CTGTGACCGTCCCCCCGTCCTCGACGGAAAACGCGAGGAGTTCTGCGGCATATTTGCTGGGGGACATCTGCGCCCGGCCGGGCACGTCGGGGGTCACACTGAGGGTCAGCCCCACGGAATAGGCGCCGCCCGTTTCTGAGAGTTGCTCGCGCGAGATCTGATACACGAAGACTCCCTCCTCATTGTCTTCCTTCACATGCCACCCCTCGGGAATGAGCAGGGAACCTTTCACGGCGGTGAGCGGAAATTTCTTGAGAGGCGGTTCTGCCGCCATGGCAGGCAGGCCGAGGAGAAGAAAACATGCGAGAGCTTGGAGACAATTCATTGGCGTTGGGAAAGGGTGGTGTCTTTTTTGGGGAAATCCGGGAACCGCCGCTGGAGTTCATCGCTGGCCTTCCCGGCTTCGGTGTCATTGTTGGCACGGCGGTAACTCTCGGCCCCACGCTGGAGGGCGCGGGGGGTGATGACCGGATCTTCGTAGAGCAGGGCCACCGTCATGAAGGCCCGGGCGGCGGCGTCATAGTCCCCCCGCGAAAACTCGATCTCTCCGACGGTCATGCGGCCGGCGGCATTCAATCGGCCTTCGGGTTGCATCAGCAGGGCTTCGTTGACGGCTTCCAGGGCGGCGTCATAGTCCTTCAATCCCCGGTTGGCCTCGGCGACGGCAAGCAGCCCGCGGGCTTTTGCGGAAGGTTCCTTGGTTTTTTCGAGGTAGATTTTGACCGAGTCGATGGCCTCCTTGTTTTTGCCGAGGGCATTTTGGGATTCGGCGAGGACGATGAGGGATTCGGGGTCGGCGGACCCACTTTTTGCGACGAGGTCCAACGATTTTTCTGCGGCGACAAAATCGCTTTCCTGGGCGCTGCGAAGTCCCAACCAGCGGTGAACATCCACGGGAACAAGGTCTGGTTTGAGTCTGGCAACCTCGGCTTGGAGCGCGGGACGATCTTCGGTGTAGTAGTGACAGAGGGCGATGCGCAGTCCGGCCCGGTCCCCAAAGGCCGTGGGGTCCAACTCCCTTGCACGCGTCAAGTGGGTGAGGGCCTCCTTGTAGTTTTTTTGCTCGAAGTCCGCCCAACCGATCCAATATTCCGCTTGGGCCGCGCCTTTGCTCTGCGGGTATTCATCGAGCAATTGGAGGAAGGCGGTTTTCATGGCGGGATAATCCTCCAACTGCCCCAGAATGAGGGCGCGCTGTTGGATCGAGAGTTCGCGTTCGGCGGCTTTGGGGAAATCGCCGATGACCTTTTGGAAGTCGGCGAGGGCCGGTTGAAATTCCTTGAGTTGCTGGCGGGCCAGGCCGCGTTGGGCGAGGGCGGGTGCCACAAACTCGGACTCGGGATATTGATCAACGAATGCCGTGAATGCGCGGGCGGCCCCGGCATGGTCTCCGGTGTTGGCCAGGCACCATGCTTGTTTGTATTGGGCTTGCTTGCGAAAATCCGGGGAGAGGCCGGAATCGAGCACAACGGCATAGGACTTTGCGGCTTCGGCAAAATTGCCCTCCTGAAAAAGCAGCTCGGCCAGGAGAAGCGTGCCACGGTCTTTTTCGGTGGGATCGTCGGTGTCCGCAAGAAAGGTTTGGAGCTCGGCGCGGGTTTTTTTGTCGCTGAGTTCGTGCATGGCGACGATCCGGCTGAATCGTGCCCGCCTGGCCGCAGCGCTCTTGGGAAATTCTTTGGCCAGACGATTGTAGAATTCCAGGGCTGTGAGGGTGCTGCCCGACTGCCGGTGGGAGGCTGCGATCATTGCCAGGGCCTCGGCCCGGTATTCCCCCACCAACAGGCCGAGTTCTTCGTCGGTGATCGATGTGAGTTTCTTGTGGTCTCCGGTCGAGGCATACAGACGCAGGGCACCCAACATGGCCACCGCCCGCCATTGCCCGCCCTCCTTCATGGCCAGCACCTTGTCAAACAACATGGCCGCCTTCTTTTTGTCGCCGAGTTCCGAGGCCAGGGCACCCGCTTTGACCGTGGCCTCGGCGCGCAGAGCCCGGGGCGTTTGGCTCCCCGCGAGTTCTTCATAACCCGCAAGAGCTTCCTGCTTTTTTCCCGAGGCCGCCAGGGAACCCGCCAGGGCCAGCTTGGCATAATCGCGGTAGGGGTTGTTATCCTCCACCGCGGCCACTTCCCGAAAGAGGCTGACAGCCTCCGAGGATTGCCCCAGGCGGTCCATGCACCGGGCCGCTTGATATTTGGCGGAAAGCCGGACTTCTTCGCTGCCCGCATGTTGCATCGCCGCTTGGAATTGCTTGAGCGCGGGGTCATACAACGAATCCGCAAAGAGGATCTCCCCCAACCGATAGGCACCCGCACCAAAAAATTCCCCCTCCCGGAATTCGGACGTCAACCGGGAGAAGGCGTCCCTGGCATTTTTTTCTTCATTCAACGCACGATAACTTTCCCCCAATCGAAAAAATGCGGCCTCCCGTCCCGGGGCTCCCGGAAAATTTTTCAGGAACGTTTCGTATTCCATCGCGGCAAAGTCATACATCTTCCGCGCATAAATGCTGTTGGCTTTTTCGAGTTGTTCCGCAGCTGCGTCCCGTCCGCCGCCTTGAGGGGTCAAGCGGATGGCATTGGGGTCTTCGACCGGTTCCGCGCGGGGAATGACTGGCTGGGGCATCTCTTGAACCGGGGGCTGGGATTGCGGGGGTTCCGGGGCGTTGGGAAAGGCCGGGCGCACTTCGATCGTGCCTTCCGGCTGACGCGGGGCCACCCGCTCCATCCAAGCCGGGTTGTCGAACTCCTGCGGTGAGGAGAGACCCGGCGCGGCTGAGGGAATTGGGATGGCCCGCCGGATTTCGGGCTCCGGGGCTCCGGGGTCTTGGGCGATGACACCACTCACGGTGACTGCCAGCGCCAGGGTGGCGGCAAAAACTCTCATGTTATTCCGGCTTGCTGGTTGCAAAGGCCACATTCCAGATATTGGCCGCGCGGCAGACGTCCAACACATCCACCACATATTTGTAGTTCACCTCCTGATCACCACGCAAAACAACCGCCTGGTCGGGGTAAAGTTGGGCAATTTTCGTGAGGGCCTCCCGCAGGTCTTCGGGACTGAAAGATCGGCGGTTCATCACAATCGACCCGTCGCGTTTGACATTGAGGATCACTTCTCCGACCGAGCGGCGGGATTCTTTGCCTTCGCGAGCCGTGGGAACCTTGACATCCAATTCGGTCTCATACCGCGCGAAGTTCCATGTCACCAAAAAGAAGATGAGCAACAAAAACACCACATCGACCATGGGGGCAATGGCGATGCCTCCGGGTTCGGATTGGAGATGGGCGCGGAAGTTCACGGTTCTCGGCTGCTGGGAAAGTTGGCATCCACCTGCGCAAGGAGTTGGGTGGTTGCGGTTTCCAACTCGGAAACAAGGCTCTGAACTCTGCCACGGAAAAAAGCGTAAGCGGCCATGGCAGGGATCCCGATCACCAAGCCGGCCGCCGTCGTCACCAACGCCTGGGCCACCCCGTCGGCCAACATCATCGGACGCGTCGCCGCCATGTCATTCGCCACCACACTGAAGGACTTGATCATTCCCAACACCGTGCCCAGCAGACCCAACATGGGAGCAATCGAGCCAATGTCGGCGAGGTAGCTGATCTGACGGTTCATCGCACTGGCCTGACGAACACCTTCGGTCTGCGCGATTTCCCGAACCTCGGCAAGCGTTGCTTTCGGGTTTTTGGTCAAAAAATCCAAGGATCTCTGAAGCACGCGGGCGACGGCTTCATTGTGACGATTCGAAATGGCCAGCAGCCCCAAATAATCGCTTTTTCGAAGCAGCGCATCGGCGGTTTGCATATAGCGGGCCGTGACGATGCTCCTTCGGCTGAGCGTAAAAAAATAGATAATGATCAGGGCCACCGCGATCACCGAAAGAATGGCCAAAGGAATCATGATCACACCCCCGGATGTGACAACCTGCCACAGGGTCATGACGGGATCAGGCTCCGCAACCGGCAGAAGATCCTCTTGCGCACACAGGGGCGACACCGAGGCGAGGAACACCGAAAACCGGAAGAAACGTTTCATGAGTCCGGTCATCATACCCGCTTCCGCCCGTCAAGCAAGCCGCTTGCGAGCGCGCCCGCCGTGGGGTGATTAAAACTGGGGGGGCAATAAGAGGAAGCCGGCGGAACGCCAGCGGTCCCAGGGCCGGTGACCGCCCCCACTGTTAATGACACCCGCCGGGCCAGCGCCATGTGGCCAAAATTGGGTGATGGCGGGCACGGCAACGGAGTGCCGTGGCTACAGCGCGTATTCTCCGGGTGACAAGCTTGCGTTGTCGTCGCCCCACTCTGCCGGGGCGTCCGCGCGGCTCCGCCGCCATGATTGGGTTTCCGAACACACCTTTCATCGCACCCGCTGCGGGGTGCGATCAGAGCCCCTGGGACTTGGCAGCGCTTTCGAGCTCCACTTGAAAAGCTGCGACATCGGCTTGCGTGGGGCGATAACCGGGGGTGCTGGGATTGAGGCCAAGGCGCCCGGATTGATCCAGATACCACTCGGCTTTTTCGCCATCGGTGAAGGTGACTCTTCCGCTGACGAGGGACCCCGGGCGGGTGATCTGGTCAATGGTCACCGCAATTTTGCCAGGGGCGGCAGCCGCCTGCGCGGCGTCCTTGATAGTATCCGTGGTTGGTTCGGCTGGTTTCTCGGGTTCCTTGAGCTCCAACTTGAGGTCATCGGCCAGAAACCGGGTCTCCAGATAGGTCAGCGAAACCCCCAACTCCTCGCGCAACCGTTTTTGGATTTCCGGCAAATTGGCCCCCGCCTCGATCCATTGGGAAATCGTGGCTTTTTGTTCTTCAGAAATGGTCATCCTTAAACACTTATCCGGTTTCCGCGGGAACCGGAAGCAGGTTTTTTCCGGGTGCCTGTCGAGGGCGCATGCCCGAAAAGTGCAAACCACAGGGGGAACGGGCGTCTCGCCCGTTAG
>JBBECL010000134.1:0-4941 GCA_040881805.1 Terrimicrobiaceae bacterium
CCAGGTCGAGGTTGTCAAAAACCGCCAGCCGCGCCTCGCCGATTTCTTTGGCGTGCACAAAAATCTGGATGCGTCCCGTAAAATCCGAAAGGTCCAGGAAGTGGCTCTTACCCATGTTGCGGTGGGCGGTGATGCGGCCTGCGGCGCGGATGGCCCGGCCCTCCACAAAGCTCTGGCGCACGTCGGAGATTGTCCCGGGCACATCGAATCGCGCGCCGAAAGGGTTTTCCCCCAAAGTCGCGATGGCCTCCATTTTTTTGCGTCTGATCGCCAGCAAATCGCCGGCAGCTTCTGTGTCCATGAACCTATCCATCTCACGGACAGCCCCCGGCTTGCAAGACCTCACGCAGATGCGGGCTTGGCAGGTGGCTTTTGCTGGATCATTCTCCGCCCATGTCCGAAACCGAGCACCACACTCACACCCATGGAAACTTCCGCATGCGCTACGGGCACCCGCTGCCATTCGGGGCCAGCCATGTGCCGGGCGGCGTCAATTTTTCCATTTTTTCCGCGAATGCCACGGCCTGCACCCTGGTGCTTTTCGAGCGGGGTGCGGAAAAGCCCTACGCGGAAATCCCCCTGCCCGAAGAATACCGGATGGGGCACATGTGGGCCATTGCCGTGCTGGGAATCGGCCACGAAGAATTTGAATACGGCTATCGTTTTGACGGCCCCCATGACCCCCGCGAGGGCCATCACTTCGACGCCGCCAATGTCCTCACCGACCCCTACGCCAAAGAGATCGCCGGGGATGCCGGTTGGCGAAACACCCGTGCCTCCGTCCTGCCTTTTCGCGGGCGGGTCCCTTCCGAGAAATTCGATTGGCAACATTCGCGTCCCTTGCGCCGCCCCGAATCCGAGTTGGTGATCTATGAATTGCATCTGCGCGGCTTCACGGCGGCCCCCGACTCCGGGACATCGCGCCCGGGCACGTTCGCGGGCATGATTGATAAAATCCCCTACCTCAGGGATCTGGGCGTCAATTGTGTGGAACTCATGCCGGTCTTTGAATTCGACGAACTGGAAAACACCCGAACGAACCCGCTCACCGGCGAACCGCTGTGCAATTATTGGGGCTACAGCACACTCGGCTTTTTCTCGCCCAAATCAGGATTTTCGACCGACCCCGCGGCGGGTTCCCAGGTTTCGGAATTGAAAGCTCTTGTCCGCGCCCTCCACGAGGCCGGGATCGAAGTGGTGCTCGACGTGGTCTTCAACCACACCGGCGAAGGCGGCGACGGCGGACCGACGTATTCCTTCCGTGGCATCGACAACATCACCTACTACCTGCTGGACAGTCACGGGCACTACGCGAACTACACCGGCTGCGGAAACACCGTGAATTGCAACCATCCTGTCGTGCGGGGATTTGTGATCGGGTGCCTGAGGTATTGGGCCTCCGAGTTTCATATCGACGGGTTTCGATTCGACCTGGCCTCCGTGCTCGGCCGCGACCGCAATGGCACCCCGCTCGCCAATCCGCCCCTGCTCGAATCCCTCGCCTATGACCCCGTCCTTGCCCACTGCGACTTGATCGCCGAGGCCTGGGATGCCGGCGGCCTTTACCAGGTCGGAAATTTTCCCGCCTACGGCCGGTGGATGGAATGGAATGGGCGCTTCCGCGATGCCGCCCGCCGATTCCTCAAAGGCGACAATGGGATGACCGGAGAAATGGTCCAACGCATCATGGGATCGCCGGATCTCTACGCGGCCGCCGGTCGCAAACCCACCGCCTCGGTCAATTTTATCACCTGCCACGATGGCTTCACCCTTCGCGACCTTGTGTCCTACACCGAGAAACACAATCTCGAAAACGGGGAGAACAACCGCGATGGGGCCAATGACAATTATTCGTGGAACTGCGGCGTGGAGGGCGAGACCGATGACCCCGAAATCCTGGCCCTGCGCCTCCGCCAACAAAAAAATGCGCTGGCCCTGCTGTTTGTCAGTCAGGGCGTGCCCATGCTCTGGATGGGTGACGAGTGTGGTCGCACCCAACACGGCAACAACAACGCGTATTGTCATGACGAGCCATGGAATTGGTTCGACTGGGCCCAGCCCGAACAACACGCCGGCCTCCACCGCTTCACCAAATCCCTGATCGCTTTTCGTAAGGCCAACCCGGCTCTCCGGCAACCGGAGTTTTTGTCAGGGCGCGACATGGTCGGCAGTGGCTACCCGGATATTTCCTGGCACGGCATCCTGCCATGGAAACCGGATTGGAGTCTGCCAAGCCGCACGATCGCTTTTCTTTTGTGTGCAAAACACGGCGTTGCCGCTGGTGGTCCGCCTCATTTTATCTACTGTGCGTTCAATATGTATTACGAGACCCTGGAGTTCACCCTTCCCGTCATGCCCAAGGGCATGGTTTGGCATCGGGTCGCGGACACGGCCCTGCCCTCGCCGGAGGATTTTGCCGGTCCCGGCAAAGAACCGCGGCTCGGCCCCGAAAAAACCCTCACCATCACCGACCGAAGCATGGTCATCCTCCTGGGACGTCAATCATGAAACGCGGAGCTGCCATCTACCCCGGAAGTTTTGACCCGGTCACCCTTGGCCACATGGACATCATCCAGCGTGCCGGCCAAATGTTTGAGACCCTGATCGTGGCCGTTGCAGAAAACGAAGCAAAAGCCCCGCTGTTTGACATGGAAACACGGATTGCGATGATCCAAGAAGCCGTGGGCCCCCAATCCCGCATCGTCGTGAAACAACTGCGGGGACTGCTTGTGAACTTTGCCCGCGAAGAGGGCATCTTTGTTGTTGTGCGCGGTCTGCGGGCCGTTTCGGACTTTGAATTTGAATTTCAAATGGCGCTCATGAACCGCCGCTTGGAGCCAAATTTGGAGACAATCTTTTTGACCCCCCAGGAAGAATACACCTTCCTGAGTTCGCGGATCGTGAAAGAAGTGGCCCGCCTGGGCGGCGATGTGACACCTTTTGTGCCCCCCCATGTGGCCGCCCAATTTCGGACCAGATCGCAGAAGATGTGAAAAAATTCGAACCCTGCGCTTGAGTGACATCGAACGCACGGATAACCTGACCCGATGTCAATTCGCACACGCTTTGCCCCCTCACCCACGGGTTTCCTTCATGTCGGAGGCGCCCGGACCGCGCTTTTCAACTGGCTCTACACCCGCAAGTTTGGGGGAAAGTTGATCCTGCGCATCGAGGACACGGACGAAAAACGCAACACCCCGGAAGCCCACGCGGTGATCTACCAAGGCCTGACATGGCTTGGCATCGATTGGGACGAGGGCCCGGACAAAGGTGGCGAGTTTGGCCCGTATCGTCAGAGCGAGCGCAATGACATCTACACCCGCTACTTCGAAAAACTGCAAGCCGGCGGCCATCTCTACGAGGATGCGGGAGCCTTCCGGTTCCGCTCGCCGCGCAAGACCGTGCAAGTGGAAGATTTGGTGTGCGGGAAGATTGCGTTTGATATGTCCAACCCCGCGACACATCCCGATATGACCATTCGCAGGCCCGATGGATCCTGGATCTTTCATTTTGTCAACGTGGTGGATGATATCGAAATGAAGATGACCCATGTGATCCGTGGGGAAGATCATCTCTCAAACACCCCGAAACACATCGAGCTTTATCAGGCGCTCGGGGCCGAACCTCCGCAGTTTGCGCACATTCCGCTCATCCTGAACAAAGAAGGCAAAAAGCTGAGCAAGCGGGATGGAGGCTCAAGCATCACCCACTTCATTGACGGCGGGTATGTGCCGGAGGCTGTGGCCAACTACCTCTGTTTGCTGGGATGGTCACCGAAAGACAACCGCGAGGAATTGGCCGTGCCCGAAATCTTGGCGTTGTTCGACATGGGCGGCATCAACCGCCGCAATGCCATCTTCGACCTGGACAAATGCTTCTGGCTCAATGGCCAGCACATCCTCCACATGGATCCCGCACGCTTTTTGATGTTGGCAAAACCATTCATCGATCAGGCCGGGATTGCCTACGGAACCCCCGAAGCCCTCGCTCCCGTGCTGGCTCTGGCTCAACCCAAAATCAAACACCTGAGCGACCTCCCGGCCTGGGTCTCCTTTTTCTTCACGGAAGACTTTCCCATCGACCCCGAAGCCGCCGCAAAGGTCCTACAAAAGCCCGGAGCCAAAAGCCGGATCGAGGCCCTCTCAGCCGCCTTGGAGCCGCTTTCGGAGTGGAAACATGACGCCTTGGAGGCCACCCTCAAAGAAACCGCAACCGCTCTCGGAGTCAAAGCCGGCGAACTCGTGCACCCCACCCGTGTCGCCGTGAGCGGACGCTCGGTCGGCCCCGGTCTTTACGAAATGTTGGAATTGCTCGGCAAGGACCGGGTGCTGGCGCGGTTGGCCCGCGCGGCAACGCAGGCGGCATAAAAAGACGGTCTCCACTGGGTGGGCGCGTCAGTTCCTGGACCGCCGATTGGGCTGGCAAAACGAAATTTTAACTTTGCGCATGATCATTTGATGCGACTATGAAACCTTGAATCACGAAGTCGGTGGCTTCCAGCGACCTCGCAGAAAAATTCACCCATCTCAGAACCCAAAAAATCCTATGAACAAAACCATCCCTCTCATTAGCTCGGAAGTGGCCGGCCCTCTCGGAATCATTCACCTCCCCCGGCTCTGGCAAAAAGCCTCTCTGGAATCGGTTGGCAAACTGCATGCCGATTACCCCGGCGCCGGCCAGGGTTACGACCAAATGCTGCTGGACGCCCTCGGCATTGACCGCGCGAAGTTCATGGACTTCATCAAATCCGAGCGTCCAAGCTACGTGCAGTTGGAAGCCTGGATCAAAGCCTGCCCCGGTGCCAAACTCGACAAGGCCTCGATCTTCAGGGCCAACACCGCCACCCGCAGCTACATCCACACCGACGCCACCCGCAAAGCCATCCTTGAATCGGTGGGCTTGGAAGATGATGGCAGCGTCAACCCCGGAGCCATTGATCTG
>JBBECL010000135.1:0-4931 GCA_040881805.1 Terrimicrobiaceae bacterium
CTCGAAAATTCAGAAGGGGCACGCACCACGCCTTCGGTGGTGGCTTTCTCGAAAAGCGGAGAACGCCTCGTCGGCCAAGCGGCCAAGCGCCAAGCGGTCACCAACTCTCAAAATACCATTTTCTCTGTGAAACGTTTCATGGGCCGGAAGTTCTCCGAGCTGGGCGATGAAGTGAAACGCGTCCCTTACAAAATCGTGGCAGCCGACAATGGTGACGCCCACATCGAAGTGGACGTCTCGGGCGAAAAGAAACGTTTCAGCCCACCAGAAATTTCGGCGATGATCCTCGCGAAGCTGAAGTCCGATGCGGAGGCCAAGCTCGGCGAAAAAATCACCCAAGCAGTGATCACCGTCCCGGCCTACTTCAACGACTCTCAGCGGAATGCAACCAAGGATGCGGGCAAAATTGCCGGCCTTGAAGTGCTTCGCATTATCAACGAGCCCACGGCCGCTTCCCTGGCTTATGGCCTCGAAAAGAAAAAGGACGAAAAAATTGCCGTGTATGACCTCGGCGGTGGCACATTCGATATTTCTGCCCTGGAAATCGGCGACGGCGTCTTTGAAGTGCGCGCCACCAACGGAGACACCCATTTGGGTGGTGACGATTGGGACAATCGCATCATGGACACCATCATCGCCGAGTTCAAATCCAGCACAGGCATTGACCTCACGAATCAGCCGGACGCCGTTCAGCGGATCAAAGAAGAAGCCGAAAAGGCCAAAATTGCTCTCTCCTCCACGCAGGAATATGAAGTGAACCTTCCGTTCATCACGGCGGACCAAACCGGACCGAAACACATTCAAAAAAAATTCACCCGCGCCAATCTGGAACAACTCACCGATGACCTGTTCCAACGCACGATCAAGCCCGTGAATGACTGTTTGGCCGATGCCAAGTGGGATAAATCGAATGTTGATGAATTGGTCTTGGTGGGTGGAATGACGCGTATGCCCAAAGTGATCGAGACCGCACGTGCGCTTGTCGGAAAAGAGCCCCACAAGGGTGTGAATCCCGATGAAGTTGTTGCCGTGGGGGCTGCCATCCAAGGTGGCGTGCTCAAAGGTGATGTGAAAGACGTTCTTCTGCTGGACGTGACGCCCCTCACCCTCGCCATCGAAACCGCCGGAGGAATCGCCACGCCGATGATCTCCCGGAACACGACGATCCCGACCCGCAAGTCACAAATCTTTTCCACTTACAGCGACAGCCAGCCCGGCGTCGAAATCAAGGTTCTGCAAGGAGAGCGTCAGCTCAGCCGTGACAACAAAAATCTTGGCACCTTCCATTTGGATGGGATCCCACCAGCCCCCCGCGGTGTGCCACAAATCGAAGTCACGTTCGACATCGACGCGAATGGAATTTTGAATGTCTCCGCCAAGGACCTCGGGTCAGGCAAAGAACAAAAGATTTCGATCACCGGTTCCAGCGGACTTTCCAAGGAAGAAATCGAGCGCATGCAAAAAGACGCGGAGGCCCATGCCGAAGAAGACCGCAAGGCCAAGGAGGCCATCGAGACCCGCAACAATGCCGACAATCTTGCTTATCAAAGTGAGAAGCAACTCAAGGAGCTTGGCGACAAGCTTGACGGGGCTGCCAAAAAAGGCATCGAAGACGCGATCACCGCCGTCCGCGAAGCCCTCAAGGGCGACGATGTGGACGCCATCAAAAGCGCCCATGACGTTCTGGAGGCCAGATTCCAGGAAGCCAGCGCCGAGCTTTACAAAAAAGCCGCGGCGACCGCCGCCCAACCCGAAGCCGGTGGACCCGAGGCTCCCGAAGCCGAGGAGTCCCCGAAAAAGGATGGCGACGTGGTCGATGCAGAATTTGAAATGGTTGACGAGGACAAGAAAAAATAAGTCCTCTGCTTTTCGAAGCCGTCAAACCCCAAAACCCTTTAACACAGTCCCTCCCCGCAAATGCGGGCAGGGATACAGTTAAAAACCCAACAACCAAAGAAGACACAGCCCAATGGCAAATGTGAATATTAAACCACTCGGAGACCGCGTGCTCGTGCACCCGATCGAAGAAAAAGAAACCAAAAAAGGCGGAATTATCATTCCTGATACCGCCAAAGAGAAACCCCAGGAAGGGGAAGTCGTCGCCCTCGGAACCGGCAAACGTGATGAGGACGGAAAACTCATCGCGTTCACGGTCAAAAAAGGCGACAAGGTTCTCATCTCCAAATACGGGGGAACCGAAGTCAAAATCGATGGCGAATCCTATCTGATCATGCGTGAGGACGATATCCTCGGCATCATCGGCTAATCCATCACAACAACCTAATACTACCAAATTACTATGGCAGCTAAACAACTACTATTTGACGAAACCGCGCGGCATGCTCTGCTCCGTGGTGTCGAAAAACTGGCGAAAGCCGTGAAGGCGACCCTCGGGCCGTCCGGACGCAACGTCATCCTCGACAAAAAATTCGGCTCTCCAACGATCACCAAGGACGGCGTCACCGTCGCCAAGGAAATCGAACTCGAAGATCCCTATGAAAACATGGGCGCCCAGCTCGTTCGCGAAGTCGCAAGCAAAACCAGCGACATCGCCGGTGACGGGACCACCACAGCCACTGTTCTCGCCGAAGCGATTTATCGCGAAGGCCTCAAGAACGTGACCGCCGGTGCCAACCCCACCAGCCTGCAACGCGGCATCACCAAGGCCGTCGCAGCCATCACCGAAGAGCTGGCCAAAATCAGCAAGAAGGTGAAGGACAGCTCGGAAATCGCGCAAGTCGCCACCGTCTCCGCCAACTGGGATACCACCATCGGCCAGATCATCGCTGATGCGATGGACAAGGTCGGCAAAGACGGAACGATCACGGTCGAAGAAGCCAAAAGCATCGAAACCACCCTCGACGTCGTCGAAGGCATGCAGTTCGACAAAGGCTATCTCTCGCCTTACTTCGTCACCAACGCGGAAAGCCTCGAAGTCAGCTTCGACAACGCTTACATCCTCATCCACGAGAAGAAAATCAGCAGCCTCAAAGACCTGCTGCCTCTCCTCGAGAAGATCGCCAAGACCGGCAAGCCGTTCTTGATCATCGCGGAAGATGTCGAAGGCGAAGCCCTGGCCACCCTCGTGGTGAACAAGCTCCGTGGCACGCTCCAAGTCGCAGCCGTCAAGGCTCCCGGCTTCGGTGACCGTCGCAAAGCGATCCTCGAAGATATCGCCGTCCTCACAGGCGGTCGTCTCCTCACCGAAGATCTCGGCATCAAACTCGAAAACGTCGGACTCGAAGACCTCGGCAAAGCCAAGCGCATTGTTGTGGACAAAGAGAACACCACGATCATCGAAGGCGAAGGCAAAAACTCGGACATCCAAGGCCGTGTGAACCAAATCCGCCGTCAGATCGAAGAAACCACCAGCGATTACGATCGTGAGAAGCTCCAAGAGCGTCTCGCCAAGCTCGCCGGCGGTGTGGCCGTCATCAATGTGGGCGCCGCGACCGAAACGGAAATGAAAGAGAAAAAAGCCCGCGTCGAAGACGCCCTTCACGCGACCCGCGCGGCCGTGGAAGAAGGCATCGTCCCCGGTGGCGGTGTGGCTCTCATTCGTGCCCAAAAAGCTCTCGACAACCTCACCCTCGAAGGGGATGAAGCCATCGGAGCCGGAATCGTTCGCCGTGCGATCGAGCAACCTCTCCGCACGCTGGCCGACAATGCCGGCAAGGAAGGTGCTCTCATCGTCCAAGAAGTCAAAAAACGCAAAGGCAGCGATGGTTACAATGTGGCCACCGACACCTACGAAGACCTCATCAAGGCTGGTGTCGTTGACCCCGCCAAGGTGACCCGTAGCGCCCTGCAAAACGCCGCTTCCATCAGCGGACTCCTCCTCACCACCGAGGCCCTCATCACCGAGGTCCCGGAGAAGGACAAAGGTCCCTCCATGCCTCCGGGCGGTGGAATGGGTGGAATGGGCGGGATGGACTACTAAAAAACGTCCCACCGAGTCCAAAACTCAAACAGACAGCCCCGGCCGAAAATCCGGGGCTGTTCTGCGTTTGGGAGAAATGAGAGTTCCCAGGCCGGGGAGAAAACAATTTTTGTTGGAGGCCAAAAACACTCTTGCATCCGGGGGAAACCGGAATACCGTTCATATGAACGGCATGCCAACAAACGCAAAAACATTTTCCCTGGAACATGGAGGCTGTGAATGAGCAAAAAATCCTCCACCTCGACGCGGACGCCTTTTTTGCCTCGGTCGAGCAAGCCGCGGACCCCAGGCTGCGGGGACGACCTGTGGCAGTGGGCGGAGCGAAGCGGGGGGTCGTCGCCAGCGCCAGCTACGAAGCCCGGCGGTTGGGGATTTATACGACGATGCCCACGGCGCGTGCCCGCAAGCTTTGTCCGTCTTTGGTTGTTGTTGCAGGGGATTTTGAAAAATACGAACGCTTCAGCCGGCTTGTCTTCTCCTACGTCTACGATTTCACTCCCACTGTCGAAATCTCGTCAATCGACGAAGGATACGCCGATCTGACCGGCAACCACAAAAAGTCGCCTCATGATATTGCTGTCGCCATCCGCCGGGCGGTGCATGAAACCCTCAAGATCACGCTTTCCGGCGGGGTGGGTTCGAACAAGTTGGTGTCAGCGGTGGCATCCAAGCTCCGGAAGCCGGATGCGCTGATTGAAGTTTCGGGGGGATCCGAACGGGAATTTCTGGCGCCGCTGGAAGCGAAGTGGTTGCCGGGGATCGGTCCCAAGTTGGCGGAGACGTTGCGGCGGGCGGGGCTTTCCCGCATTGGTCAACTCGCGGAGACCCCGCCTGAACAGCTCTCACTTTTTGCCGGAGCCCAAGCCGGAACGTTGTGGGAAATGGCCCGGGGCATCGACACCCGGCGGGTCATCCCCGATCCCCCGGCGGCCAAATCCGTGGGGGAGCAGGAAACCTTCGACCGGGACACCACGGACGAACATTTTGCCCG
>JBBECL010000136.1:0-4894 GCA_040881805.1 Terrimicrobiaceae bacterium
TCCTAACGGGCGAGACGCCCGTTCCCCCTGTGGTTTGCACTTCAGAGATGCGCCCTCCGGGACCACTCAAGGGAACGGTTTTCGCGCTCCCGCGTCACGGGGTCGTGAACCGACCATGTGACATTCCAGGCGGCTTTCGGGAAACCGTCAGCACTTGCCAAATTCACCTCATGACAACATCGATCCGATCCGGCAGGGAATACCGTTTGTTTCCCCAAACTCTTGCAATTTCGTAATCATACTTTACATATGGATATCCCAAATGCATAGTATGATGGCATGAAAAACAGACCATTCTGGCAGGAGCGGATTGAATCGGTATGGCAGGATGTCCCGATTGCCTGGCTGTGCGGGGTTCGCCGCAGCGGGAAGACGACGCTGGCGGAGAACCTTGGTGCCGAGCGTGTGCTCTATCTGAATTGCGACCTCCCTGCGGTCGAAGACATGGTGACTGATCCGGCGGTGTTTTATCGCGGATGCAGCAAGCCGATTGTGGTCTTCGATGAGATTCACCAACTGCGCGATCCGGCGCGCGTCCTGAAAATCGGCGC
The DNA here is from genome assembly GCA_040881805.1 of Terrimicrobiaceae bacterium. Taxonomy (GTDB): domain Bacteria; phylum Verrucomicrobiota; class Verrucomicrobiia; order Chthoniobacterales; family Terrimicrobiaceae; genus JAJTZA01. The sequence goes on from JBBECL010000136.1 coordinate 552, forward strand.
GGACGGATTCCCCCATCTGCGGATTCTCGCCACGGGATCTTCAACGTTGGCCGCGAGCAAGAAGTTTCGCGACACATTGACAGGCAGGAAGCGCGTCGTGCATCTCACACCGGTGCTTTGGAATGAAATGGACGCGTTCGGAGTCACGCTGCCGCAGCGGCTGTTCCATGGCGGCCTACCCCCTGCGGTGTTGGCCGACGAAAAGAAGCCGGCCTTCTACCGGGAATGGCTGGACTCGTTTTTTGCACGCGATATCCAACAGCTCTTCGGCTTCCGCGACGTCAATCGTTTCAATGCGTTGTTTGAATACCTGCTGCGTCAGAGCGGCGGGCAGTTCGAGGTTTCCACGACGGCATCAGCTCTCGGGATATCCAGACCCACGGTGGAAAGCCACGTTCGAGCGCTGGAGATGACCCATGCCGCGACGCTTGTGCGCCCCTTCCATGGCGGGGGACAGAATGAGTTGGTCCGGCAGCCGAAGATCTATGCTTTTGACACGGGGTTTGTCAGTTTCGCGCGCGGCTGGGATCCTTTGCGACAGGCTGATTACGGGCTCCTGTGGGAGCACCTGGTCCTCGAGCATTTGCAGGCCCACTTCCCGGATACCCCGGTAAAATACTGGCGCGACAAGCAGGGGCGGGAAGTGGACTTCGTCCTCGATTATCGCCGCGACGCAGTGGATGCCATCGAATGCAAATGGAACCCGAAGGCATTTGACAGCACGGCCTTGGAGGTCTTCCGAAGCTACTACCCGGAGGGACGTAACTACTTGGTCAGCCCTTCCGGTGCCTCCCCTTACGATAAGCGATTCGGATCGCTCGAAGTCAGGGTTTGCACGCCCTCCGAGCTTCTCCCGACGGTAGCCACCTGATACCCAATTTGAAACCCTCTCTCCTCGAAGTGCCGGCAGCCCCACGCACAGGTCGTCGCTATCCCGAGTCTGGGCTCACTCTTCTCGCATCCGAAGCTGGGGGCTTCGTGGGAGGGTTTTGATGGTCGGGCGATTGGGAAGCTGTGCCGCGAAGCGGGGATGCGGTATGCGTGGAAGTGGTTGAGCGGTTCCGCCAACACCCGCGCTGGCGTATCGTGGAAAATGCATCTGTGATGCAAACAAGTTCTTAAAAAGTCATATATTTTACTTAGAAGTAAAAGACGTGACATCGAATATCCTCATTTCCCGTCCAATTTATCTCGACCGAGTTCGTCCCTACATTGGGAAGGATCTCATCAAAGTCTTTATCGGGCAGCGGAGGGCAGGCAAAAGCTGCCTCATGGGACTGGTTGCCAAAGAGATCGCCAGCCAGTCAAATCCGCCACACCTGATCCGGGTGGATTTGGAGTTGCCGGAATTTAACAACCTTCGCAACGAAGAGGATTTGCTGGCACTTGTGGCGAGGCGGCAGAAACCCGGGCGAAATGTTCTGTTGATCGACGAGGTGCAGGAAATCGACGGTTTTGAGCGCGCTTTACGGGGATTGAATGCATCCGGCAAGTTCGACATCTACTGCACCGGCAGCAATGCCTCGCTGTTGTCACGCGAACTTTCCACGCTGCTGGCCGGACGTTGCATTGAGATTCCGGTGTTTCCTCTCACCTACCCGGAGTATCTGGTTTTTCACGGGTGTCAGGATTCGAACGAATCGCTCAAGGCCTATCTTGAATTCGGCGGGCTGCCATATTTGCGGCATCTTGATTCGGCTGCCGGGGTGCGCGCCGATTACTTGCGCAACATTTATCAGGCCATTTTGTATCGCGATGTGGTGGCTCGGCATACTCTTCGAAATCCGGCGCTGCTTGAGCGGTTGGTTCTTTTCCTTGCCGACATTCTGGGTTCACCCGTTTCTGCCAAGCGCATCAGCGATTTTCTCAAGTCCCAGAGAATCAATGCATCCCCCAAAGTGATTCTTGATTACCTCGACCACCTCCAGGAGGCCTGTTTTGTGGAGAGAGTGCCCCGTTACGATATTCGCGGTCGGCGGGTCTTCGTGGTGAATGACAAATATTATTTTGCTGATATTGGTTTGCGCAATGCGGTGGCTGGCTTCCGCCCGGGGGATATCGGGCAGATTCTGGAAAACACCGTCTTTCATCATTTGCGCAGTCGGGGATTTCAAGTCCGCATCGGACTGATTGACGGCTTGGAGATCGATTTCGTTGCTGAAAAACAGGGTGGCACCCGATATTACCAAGTGGCTTACATGCTTCCCGACTCAAAGACTGTGGAACGCGAATTCGGAAATCTGGCAAAAATCCCCAACGATTATCCAAAAACTGTCATCAGCATGGATCCCATGGCGGGCAGAGAACGGAACGGCATCCGACACCTCCCCCTTCGCGAGTTTCTGATGGAAAACGATTAGTGGTCGCACAACGTGAAAAACTTGTCGGAGGGTTCCCCGACCTCATAGCCCTCCTCCGCCGCCTTGCCATCATCCAACGCGACGCCGAAGACGACGGAACAGTGAAAAAGGCTGGGCATTTTGGGAGTTGAACTTGGACTTGAGGCGGTTGCTCTGCTAGGATTCTGCCATGACATCGGAAGAAAAAATGAAGCGGTGGGTGGATACGTGGAAGGTGGCCGGGCCGGAGTTGGAGCGCATCAAGCAGGAGGAGTTGCGGGCGATGGATGAGACACGTTCGGCTGAAATTTTCAACCTGCTTGCCGGGGGTTGGGTGGATAATTGGAGGCCCCCGGAGCGTGAAACCGACCATGGTTTGGTCATCCAACAACACCATTTTTCCAAAGCTCATGCAGATCAACGCCGTCCTTGAAGCTGCTTGTGAGGTGCAGACCTTGTTGGTGAGCCAATCGGCTGAATTTTGTTTCATTGGTGGGCTCGCCATCCAAAGATGGGGGGAACCACGTTTCACCAACGATGCGGATATTAGTCTGCTCACCCGCTTTGTGCATGATGAGAAATGGACTGATTACCTCCTGGCACATTTCACTGCCAGAAATGCAGACGCGAGGGAATTTGCTTTGGCGCGTCGAGTGCTGCTTCTCCAAGCAGGCAACGGGGTCGGGATCGACATCTCGCTGGGTGGATTGGATTTTGAGATTCGAAGTGTGGGGCGTGCCAGCCCATGGAAATTGCCGAATGGCGCTGAGATTACAACATGTTCGGCAGAAGATCTGGTCGTTCACAAAGCCTTTGCTTCAAGAGATCGAGATTGGCTGGATGTGGATGGCATTCTGATGCGCCAAGGCACGCGCCTGGATGTGAAATTGATCTTTGAAGAATTGACCCCGCTGGTGGCTCTCAAGGAGGAGCCGGAGATTCTCTCCCGATTGCGCTCCATGATGGTCAAGCGCGGGGTTGCGAACTGCTGATGGGGTCGGGAACAGCCGATGGGGTCGGGCCTATTTTTTAAATCCCGTTCACGAGATTGTATTTTCGACTCGGGTGTGTCACCGCTGTGCAATGAGCGAGATATTGCACAATCACCCTGAGTTACTCTGAGTTCTCGATTTGAGTGAATTTATAGAATATGGGACTGGTATCCCCATCGGCTGATCCCGCTGATTTTCAGCATTGTGGCGGCGGCCTGCATGGCCTCGCAGTCAAAGTAGTGATTGGCAATGGGGCAATGGGGTCAGCAAAAATCAAATGGTTTGACTGATTCCGTCGAAACACGACTGGATCAGCGGTCGGCTGGCGAGTGGGGCACGGGCAGGGTGTTTCCCCTGATCCGAAGGGCAAAGGAAGAGTCTGGAAGGGAAGTGACCCGATCGAAGCGAGGAAACACCATCATTTCATGACCCCATGGCCACTAACACCCTCATCTCAGGAACCTAGCGCAAAAAATTCTGCAAGCTTGGTTTGTGGGACCGTCGGCCCGGCAAAAAAGCGGCAAAGGATTGACGTCGCCCAAGAGCGCTTCGCGCGAAAGCTGGGCGCACCACCGTTTCGTCTGCCTTCGACGCGGAACGCCGGACATCGAGGCGGTTACCTTGCGGTGTATCCCACGACCTCCAACGCTGGGATCCCTTCAAAATCAGAGACATTGCGCGTGAGAAGGTTTGCCCCGTGCCGCCTTGCCGTGGCAGCGATCCAAAGGTCATTGATGGACTTCTCTGCGAGACGCTTTTCTTTGCGCAAGCGGGAGACGATGTGTCCGTAGTGCCCGGCCGTCTCGAGGTCGGCAGCCACGACCCGCCGCTGTTTCAATATCTGAAGAGCACCTTGGAATCGTTCGGCGGACACCATACAAGCTCCGTCCAGAAATTCCCCCGCAGCGATTGCGGGCACAATCAGTTCTTCACCCGAATTTCCCAATAACACAGCATTGACCGGAGCCTCGGGGTTGCCACGTGCCCGAAATTCATCAATCAAAACTGTCGT
>JBBECL010000137.1:0-4891 GCA_040881805.1 Terrimicrobiaceae bacterium
ACCGAAATTTCGGAGTCGAAAATAATCCCAAAACCGCCTTAAGTTAGTGCCATTCTGGTCAGTCCCATTTTTTATAATTTCTCACCGGAACACCCAAATGGGTCCCGTGTATCGACGCCTTTTGGAGCAAGGGCGACGAAAATGCTATTTCAGATGGATTTGTGTGTCAGGGAAGCTGAAGGAAGAAACGCGCGTTTACTCGCTTGGGGCTTGGGATGCGTGGGCGATGGCCCGCATGGCGGCCATGGCCTTATTGACACTCTCCTGATATTCGCCCTCGGGGGTGGAATCGGCAACGACTCCGCCCCCGGCTTGGACATACGCCTTTTTATTTTTCAAGAGCACGGTCCGCAAAGCGATGCACGAGTCCAGGTCTCCATCAAAACCAAAATAGCCAACGGCTCCCGCGTAGGTGCAGCGTTTGCTTTTTTCCAACTCATTGATGATTTGCATGGCCCGCACTTTCGGGGAGCCGGAAACGGTTCCTGCCGGGAACGTGGCCCGCATCACGTCATACGCATTCCGCCCACCCGCCAGACGGCCGGACACATGGGAGACGATGTGCATCACATGACTGTAGCGTTCAATTGTCATAAAATCGCTCACGCGCACACTTCCGAATTCCGCGATCCGTCCGACATCATTTCGCGCAAGGTCCACGAGCATGAGATGTTCGGCCCGCTCTTTGGGGTCGGCCAGCAAGTCCTCGGCGTTGGCGACGTCCTCGTTGGGGGTTTCACCGCGGCGGCGGGTTCCGGCGATGGGGCGAATTTCCACCAGGCGATTCGTGACACGCACATGCACCTCGGGGGAGCTGCCGACCAGGGATTGGCCGTCGGGACACCTCACACAAAACATGTAGGGCGAGGGATTGATGAATCGCAGTGCCCGGTAGAGATCCAGGGCATCGCGGTCAAAGTCGGTCTCAAATCTCTGCGCCGGCACCATCTGAAAGATATCGCCTGCCCGGATGTATTCCTGAGCGCGCCGGACCATCTCATGATATTCCTCTTCGGTGGTGTTGGACCGGGTTTCCGGCATCCCGTGCTGGGCCCCGGTAAAAAGCGGGGTCAGGGCCAGGGGCTGCTTCAACAGGGAGAGGATCCGCGAAATTTCCTGCGCCGCGTGATCATAAGCCGCGTCCCGGTCGTTCTCGCCAAAAAACGCATTCACCACAATTTTGATGCGCCGTTTTTTATGGTCAAAAATCAGCACATTCCCGGCGACCATAAAAAACATGTCCGGCACCCCGAGTTCGTCCTTGGGATGATTAGGGATCGTGGGCTCAAACCATCTCACCGCGTCATAGGACAAATACCCCACCGCGCCCCCATGGAATCCGGGCAGGTCTTCCCCTCCGGCGACATGATAGGATTTCATGAGCGCCTCAAGCTCGGCGAAGGGATCGGAGGGCGTTTCGAAGGATCGGGTGTCACCATCTCTGGTGATTTCGACCTGGTGCCCCCGCGCGGAGATCAGCGCCCGGGCACCAAATCCCAAAAACGAGAACCTTCCGATCTGGTCATTTTGTTCAGCCGACTCCAACAAGATCGACGGTGGCTCCCCGCCCAGTTTGGCAAAAGCGGACACGGGCGTTTCGCCATCGGCCACAATTTCGGTCCAAACGGGGATGACGTTGATTCCCGGGGCTGCGAGTCTGGCAAACTCCGCCCGCGAGGGCTGGAGGGGGATCATGAAAACGAGACCTTGGGGGCAACTTTCTCGGCCGGGTCTTCGATTTGGAAGAGTTCCGCCGGACCAAAATTGAATGCACCGGCCACCAGGTTCGAGGGGAAACTTTCGCGCTTCGTGTTGTAGGCCATCACCGAGTCGTTGTAGGCCTGACGCGCAAAGGAGATCTTGTTTTCGGTCGAAGTGAGCTCCTCGGTGAGCTGCATCATATTTTGATTGGCCTTAAGATCGGGATAAGCCTCGGAAAGCGCAAACAAGCGGCCGAGAGCCCCACTGAGCCCGGACTCCGCACCGGCCAGGGCCTGCATCGTGGCGGGATCGCCGGGGTTGGCGGCCGCTTTTGAGCCGGCGGACTGGGCCGCATTTCTTGCGGAAATCACGCCTTCGAGCGTCTCGCGTTCGTGTTTGAGGTAGCCCTTGGCTGTCTCCACAAGGTTCGGAATGAGGTCATACCGGCGCTTGAGCTGCACATCAATTTGCGCGAACGCATTTTTGAAGCGATTGCGAAGCGCAACCAGTCCATTGTAAATCCCGACAACGGCCAGACCAATCACAACGATGGCTCCCACAATCACAAGAAGAAGAATCAGGGCGGTGCTCATGGGGGCAGATTGCCCTCCATTCCCATGGGTTGCAACTCAGAAATCTGCGTCATGGGGATTGTGGATTGCGTAACAGATTTGAACATTCCTATTGGAGGGATGACAAAAAACCTGCATCTTTTTTTACATGCCAATCGACAAAAGACTTCTCGCTCCCGAGTTGAGGCCCATTTTTGACAAAGTTGCCGATGGTGTCCGGGTCAACGATGAAGATGCCCACATCCTTTATGGTTCACGGGATCTCAATGGTCTTGGGGCCATTGCCAACATTCTTCGTGAGCGGATCAATGGCAATGTGGCCACCTACATCCACAATCGCTACATCAACTACTCGAATGTGTGCCTGCTTTCGTGTCAGTTCTGCGCCTTTGGAGCCAAAAAGCGCGAGCCCCATGCCTTTGAGATGGCTGCGGACGAAATTGTGGCCAACGTGCGCGAAGCCCTCAAGGTTGGAATCACGGAGATTCACATGGTGGGCGGCCTGCACCCCACGTTGGGGCCGGATTGGTATCTCAATCTCCTCCGGTCGCTGCGGGCCCTGGATTCCCAACTTGTCATCAAAGCCTTCACCGCCGTGGAGATCCGCCATCTCGCGGATCGCATCTTCAAATTGCCGCTGAAAGAAACCCTCGCCCTGCTCCGTGAAAATGGCCTCGGTGCCATCACCGGCGGAGGGGCGGAGATTTTTGACCAGGAAATCCGGGATAAAATTTGCAAAGGGAAGGAGACCGCCGAAGAGTGGGCGGACGTCCACCGCACCTGGCATCAGATGGGGGGTCGCAGCACGTGCACGATGTTGTATGGCCACATTGAAACCACCGCTCATCGCGTGGATCACCTCCGCAGACTGCGCGAACTCCAAGATGAGACCGGGGGCTTCACCGGGTTCATCCCCTTTGCGTTTGAGCCTGACGGTGCCCGACCGGTTCTCAAAGGCATTCCACACGCCACGGCCTTTGAGGAGCTCCGGAACCTCGCCATTGGCCGCATCTATCTTGACAACATCGCCCACATCACCGGCTACTGGATCAGCCTGGGATTGCCTCTGGCCCAAGTGGCACTCAACTACGGGGTGGACGATCTCCACGGCACCATCATCGAAGAAAAAATCTTCCACATGGCAGGTGCCATCACTCCCCAGCAGCAAACCGTCGAGGCCTTGGAAAAGGCGATCCGCGAAGCCGGAAGGGAGCCCATGCAGCGCGACAGCTACTACCAACGCATCCCCAACTCCGCCACCCGGATCGCGGCGTGAAGGCCATCGTCCCGGGGTCGGCGGCGTCCCGCCGGCTTATTGCCACCCACCAACGTGTTCACAGCTCCGGGGGGCTTCCCGTTTTTGTTTCCGCTCCATGATCGGCAGCGTCTCTTACCTCAACGCCAAGCCGCTGATCCACGGCCTTCCAACCGCCGGACTCTTTCTGGAGGTTCCCTCGGCACTCTCCAAACGATTTGCCCAGGGAGGATTGGAGGCCGCACTCCTGCCAGTTTTTGAAATCTTTCAGATTCCCAATCCCTTCGTGGCCGATGGGATTGCCATCGGATGCCTGGGACCTGTCAAAAGCGTGATTGTCGCCAGCCCCGCCGCCTTTTCGGAAGCCCGGGAAATCTCTCCCGACCCCTCGTCTGTCACTTCGAACTCCCTCCTAAAAATCCTTCTGGCCGAATTTTTTCCCGGTGGTCCACGGGTTGTCACCCGGGATGACGGGATTCCTTCCACAGCGGCCCGTCTTATTATCGGCGACCAAGCCCTCGCATTCCGGAAAACCCACCCCTCATGGCACTTTTTTGATTTGGGAGAATCCTGGTTCCAACACACAGGCTTGCCCTTCGTGTTTGCCGCGTGGTGCCTGAGCCCGCCTGCCGGGGCCTCCCTCGCCAACGCCCTGAGGCAGGCCCGGGACCACGGTCTGGCCCATCTCCCCGAAATCGCAAACACCACAGCCAACCCTGCGGAGGCCCTCGACTATCTTTCGCAGAACATCCGCTACGGCTTGGGAGACCCCGAAAAAACCTCGCTCGACCTCTTCGCTTCCTTGGCACTGCGCCACGGCCTTCTCAACGAACTTCCCTCCCTCCGCTGGATCTAGCGCGCGGATCCCCAAAAGACCCCACCAAAAAATATTTTCATTTTTCTTAAAAAAGTTCTTGCACCATAAAATGTCTGGGTCATATTAACCGCGTTCTGGGGGGAACAGCAGGCCATCGTAACTTTCGTTGCGGTGGCCTGCATTTTTTTGTGTTGGTGATGATTTTTGATAGGTAGAGCCTCCCTTCCGTGTCGTGACCAGCACTGAAAATACATAAGAAATGCTAATATTTGCATTTTTTTTGAAAACAATGATGGACACGTGGAATGAAGAGAATACGGTGCAACGAGGCTCTGGTGGTTACGTCGGAAGCCCACATCCTCAGGGTCGGGTTTGTGCTTCACCTCCCCGTGCGTAAAGCGCCGAACGCCATCAACTGGCGTGCCATAAATTTATGAACAACCAAACTGCAGTGAGTGGGCAGGGTGTCAGGGCAGAAGATCAGAAACCGAAGATCTTATTTGTGAGTGTTTTTGGGCCGTATGCCCAAGACGACGAATATGGCAG
>JBBECL010000138.1:0-4882 GCA_040881805.1 Terrimicrobiaceae bacterium
CATTTGAAGCCCGCAGGCACATCTTATCCCAACCGGGACAGCCTCTATGAGCGATAGCACTTTTGTGGACACCAACATCCTGCTCTATGCACGGGATGCTTCGGAACCTGCAAAACAGGCTATCGCCAGCGCACGCCTCGATGAGCTTTGGGATGGAGGCACGGGCAGACTTTCCGTGCAAGTGCTCAATGAGTATTTCGTCAACGTCACCGGCAAACTCGAACCTGGTCTTTCACCGCAAGAAGCATGGGACGACATCGAGGCCCTGGCCGCATGGGAGCCCCTGCCACTCGATATGAACATTCTGAACCGCGCCTACGCCACCCAGTGTCGCTACCAACTTTCTTGGTGGGATTCCCTAATCGTCGCCGCCGCCGAGGCAGCCGGGAGTGCCCGCATCCTCAGCGAGGACTTGTCAGACAGGGCCAGTTACTTCGGCATCACGGTAGAGAATCCGTTCAAGTAACTGCTCAGCTTGCCCGCGAGGAGTCAGAGGAGGCTCTGCTTTCAAGCTCACAATCTGTGACCTTTAAACGTGGGCAGACCATCGAAGATTTTTTCCGATGTAGTCAGATCGTTGACATCATCCACGTCAGTCAACTCCTCCAACATACAAACGGTTATTCCGGCCTTCCGGGCGGCTGCCAGCGTTTGGGACAAAACCTTGTCCGTGCTCCAAGAAATTTGGTGAAACAGCCCAGGGTGATTGTTTTTCAAGAGCAGAAGGACATACCCGCCATCAGTGGCTGGCACGACCACCACATCAGCGACTGTGGAAGCGTTTTGCACGTCCGCAAGGACAGCCGTGACCAAGCCCGGACAATCTCCGCCAATCAGGGCCACGGCCCCTGCCCCTCTGAGGAACTCCGTGTTGACCGCTTGACACATCCGGACTCCCAAATCGCCTTCGCATTGGGGAAAAAATGTGGTTCCCGGAGGGACCAGCCCCGCGAGCCATTCCTGCATTTCCCGGCCGGCCCCTGCGGGCGCGAAGTGGACCGAACACTGCCAGCCAGGCGGGATTTGGCGGATCTGATGTTCTGCAAGTTGCTTGTAAATCGCGACAGCCCGGGCATCGCCGACCGATGCCGCCAACCGGGTTTTGACCGTGCCGGCACGCGGGGCCTTGAGCATGAGGGCGGCGTGAATTTTCATTCAGGTGGCGGGACGTGGTTTCCGGCGGATTTGCCAGGCCGAGACGAGGAATCCAACCACAAATGGCAACCAGAGCATCGAGGTCTCAAGAGGAGTCAGGACCCAATTACCGACAGGCAAATCAATCCGGAGGTGGAGTAAAAAATAGACAAACCCCGAAGCACTGACAGCAAGCGTGCCCATGTTGCGTGTCATGACAGCAAATGGAAAGATCCACGTGAAATACCAGGCATGCATCATCGGAGAGAGCACAAAGATCGAGAAAAAGATCCACTCGGCAGCCCGCTCGAAACGCCCCGCGCGGAGGATGATCACGGACCAAGCCACGGCGAGAGGAATGACAAACCACTGGTTTTGATACCGGCTTTGTTCCCAAAAGCCGCCCACGATTCCGGGAAGGAATTCCGCACTGCGGGCATATTGTGAAAAGAGGGGGGGATGAAGCTGCAAGGTCCACTGGCCGGTCCACAGGGACAAGCTGACATAGCTGACAACAAGCGGCGCCGCACCAACCGCCACACCGGCCACCACGAGGCCATAGTTTCGGTCTTGGATGCCACCGCGCAACACCTGCCAGCCCGCCCAGGCCAGCAGGGGAAGAGCCAGCCACTTGATGGCCACCGCAGCGCCCAGCCATGTGAGTGCCAGCAGGACCCGGCGATCCATCCAGGCAAACCATGCCAGAACCAACACCAACACAAAAAACGCGTCATAGTGCCCTCCCCCGGCAAAGGAATAAATCACCAACGGGTTCCACGCGTAAAGCAAGGCGCGGTCCCTGCCAAATCGCCGCGTCAGCAGGGCCACCACGATCGCATCGGCGATGAGGAACAGGATTTTGAAAAACAAAGGCGAGGCCCAAATCGCCGCCATCACGGCAAAGATCCATTCCGCAAGTGGCGGATAGATCGCGCTAAAAGTTTTGTGCTGAACAGAGGCCCACAACTCATCACGGAAAGGCTCAAGAAGGGGAGAGTCGGGGGCATGGAGATAAGGATTCCACCCCGCAAGGAGCATCCTTCCCTCCCAGACATAACGATAGATGTCCGCTCCACTCACTTGCCAAAGGAGGAGGAAACGAGTGCCCAAGGCCGTGCCCCAAAACACCCAGGACCGATGGGTGGAAAACCGCAGCGCCACAAAAAACCCCGCCAACATCAGCCCGGCTCCCAGCAAAAACCCTGAAACCGTCGAGGGACTGTTGATGGCGCCCTGAGGCAACATCACAAGGACTCCCGCAAACAAAAGAACGGGAGCCAGGGCCGACAGAAAAACGGCACGATACGAATGGAAAGCTGATGGTTTCACAGTCATTCGGAATTCAGAGCAATGAAAAAATTTCCCTGGCAAAAGGATTTATCGGAACATAAAATAGGTCATGAAAGCGTTGGAAATCGTGAGAAGCAAAATTGTCAATAATGTTGGCATGTCCGTGAAGTAGTCAGCTCGTCTCCGAGTGTCAACTGACTCGTGAGAGCCACCCAGTTCGACGTCATAAAGACTCCCGCCGGGAATAAGCCGCCGCCGCCAATCCTCCAACACATATGATCACTCGATTCTTCGCAGCCTTTGCCTTCCTGGTTTTTGCGGCTGGTGCTTCTTGGCAGCCCCTCCACGGGGCGGAACTCCCCGAGGCCACAGGCGCAGCACCTCCAGCTTATGGAGATTTGCTCCAGAAGTATGCAACCCCCAACGGCATCCGATATGCGGCTTGGCACGCCAACCCCGATGATCTTCAGTTGCTCAAGACGGTCACTGATTTCTATGCCACAACCAGCCCCCCGGAGGACCGGGAGGCCGCCCTCGCTTGGCACCTGAATGCTTACAATGCCGGGATCCTTGCGGAAATCCTCAAAAAATATCCCACCAAGGGTCCGCTGGACGGGGAACCACACTTTTTCGAAAAGGACAGAATTGTGGTTTCTGGAAAGCTCATGAGTTTTAACCATCTGGAGCAAAAACTCATCAGGCCGGCCTTCAACGAGCCACGCATTCACTTTGCCCTCAATTGTGCCAGCGAGAGCTGCCCGCCCCTTTTTCCCAAACCATTCACCGTTGACTCCTTGGAAGCGGACTTGGAACGCCTCACACGGGCCTTCATCGATGACAATCCCCAAGGGGTTGATAGCAGCGGCAGGCGTCCAAAAATCTCAAAGCTCTTTGACTGGTATGCCGGCGATTTTGGAGGAAAAAAGAATCTCCTTGTTTACGTCAACCGCTACCGCAGGACTCCGATTCCCGTGGCGGAGCCCTTCGATTTTTTGGAGTATAGCTGGAAACTCAACTCCGCTCCATGATTTGCGAAGCCGTTGAAGATCGGACAAGAAAGCGGGTGGGGCAAAAGAGGATGCCAGCGGGACGCCAGCGTTCCCAGGGCCAGGGTGTCTGCCCGGTTTTTATCGCCCCAACAAACCAATTCTCGAATTTCGTGGTATCCAAAGATTCCTGATCCCGTCATGTTTCACGGAATAAATGTTTGTGATCGACCCGGACCATATCAAGTCCCCCCCTGGCAGTTCGCCTCAATTTCAAGAGCAGGATGGCACCGCCACGTGGTCCTCCGGGGGACGCACCTTTGTCCTCTTGGGAAATCAGATCGATCAGGAGACCCTTCGCAAACTGATTTAGTGTGCTGCTCAACTTTTTTATCGTCACGCTAAGTTTGGTTTATCTGGCTGCCTGCTCGGCCCTCGCGCTTTACGCGCTGCACGCATACGGGGTCCTCGGCATTTTGCTCCGTCATTGTCACGAGGCCCGCAAAATTCTCGCCCAGACCACCAAAGAAGGGCTCGCCGCTCTGGATCGGCTGGATCCCTGGCCGGATGTGGTCACCCAACTCCCGTTGTATAACGAGGCCAATGTTGCTGCCCGCGTCATCCGCGCCGCAGCCGCAATGGATTATCCCGGACACCACCGCATCCAAGTGCTGGATGATTCCCATGACGAAACCGTGGCCATCGTGGATGCGGTGGCGTCGGAGTTGCGGGAACAGGGGTATGACATCCAAGTCCTCAGGCGGGCAAATCGCTCGGGCTTCAAAGCGGGGGCTCTGGCTTTTGGCATGGACTGCGACAAGTCAGCCTTCCTGGCGGTTTTTGATGCCGACTTCGTGCCACCGCGTGACTTTCTTCTTCGGACGATGCCACTGTTTTTCGGAGATCACCAGACGGGTTTTGTGCAGGGACGGTGGACATTTCTGAATGAGAAGGATTCCATCCTCACCCGGGCGCAGGGCGTGGGTCTGGACAGTCATTTTGTCATCGAACAAGCCGCGCGATCGTCCCACCCCGCCATGTTCATGAATTTCAACGGCACCGCCGGCATCTGGAGGCGGACGGCGATTGAGGACGCCGGAGGATGGAGTGCCGCCACACTCACCGAGGACCTGGACCTTTCTTACCGGGTTCAATTGCGGGGCTGGCGTGGCCACTACGTGAATGACCTGCCGGTGCCGGGGGAACTGCCAGCCACCTTCTCTGCCTACAAAAGCCAGCAGTTCCGGTGGGCCAAGGGATCCATGCAAACGGCCATCCGGCTGCTTCCGCAAATCTTTTCTTCCCGGATGAGCGGAATCGCAAAAGCCGAGGCCTACTTTCACCTCACCCACTACGTCGTGCATCCGTTGCTGCTGATTCTGGTTCTCCTGGCCCCAATTCTTGTCATTGGAGGCGGAGGTTCCGCTTTGCCTGCGGGCGCGGGGCGGATTCTCATGGTGGCCGCCCTGGCG
>JBBECL010000139.1:0-4866 GCA_040881805.1 Terrimicrobiaceae bacterium
TGCAAAAGGCCATTTTCTTGACCGCCGCCGGGGCGGACGGCAACCACCCCAACCCATGCGCAAAGACCGGGCAGTCGCCAAAGCTTCGCAAAATGGCCGGCTGCATGTGAACCCTCAGGGTGGGGATTCCCTGGGCCTCCGCCGCAAAAGCCGCCGCAAGACCCAAGGTGGAGGAAATCACCAAATCCGGACGGATCCCACACTCCCGGTAGGCACGCAAAAATTCGGGGTAACTGGAAAGCATGACGGAGGCCACGTGGGCGGAGCCCGTCATCGGATGCCAAAACTTGGGGTCCCGAACCATGGCATCAAAATCGCCGACTTGGCCAACCGGGGTCCATGGGAGGCCCGCTTTCGCGGCGAGCGCTCCATATTTGGGAGGAAGAAGGAGGTGCGGCGTGTGGCCCTTGGAGGCCAGAGTTGATGCAGCCCATAGCAGCGGGTTCACATCGCCTTCACTGCCAAAAGGGGATAGCAGGACGTTCATGATTTGGGAAAATCAGGAAGAAAATCCCGCAAATTCAAGGCGATAAAAGCCCAAGGAGCGTTGCGGCTTCGGCGGAAAGAAGGCTGGGATCGTCGCGTGGAAGAAACTCCAGGAGCACGTCAGGCTGGAGGCCCGCCAGGCGGATACGATTCAAGTATTTGGACCAGCGCGCATGCCCGTCGGCCAGGGGCAGCCGCGTGGCAGGATCCGGCCACCAGTGAAAGGCGTGCACATTCGACAACCGCGGCAGGGCCACTTCCAAGGACACAAGAGCCTTATCCACGTTGGCCCCGTTGGGAGGCTGCCAAAAGGAGTGAATGGCGTCGTGCAAAGTGTCAGCGAGAAGCTCGGCGGCAGATTCCGCGGTGTCGGTGAGCGTGTTGGCGTGAAACTCGTAGGAGATGGAAAGGCCGCTGGCCGACGCCAATTCTGCGGCGGCAAAAGCCGCCTCCACGACGGTGGCCCGATCCTCGGCCGTGGCTTCCGCGGAACTCTTTTTTCCCGCCCAGACTCTTATGGTTGGAGCTCCGAGAACCACAGCCGTTTCGACGACGGACTCCAGACCCGGTTCGCCGCCCGCCCCCAGCCGCAGGTAGGACCCATACGAGGAGACACTCAACCCATGGTCAGCCGTCAGTTTGGCCGCCTCACGGGCTGCAATCAGGTTCCCATGAGGCACATGAATATCTCCCCCCCATTCGACACATTCCAATCCCGCCTCCGAGGCCAATCGGACGATTTCCAGAACGGAGAGTTTGCGGAAAGACACTGAAACAAGGCCGGATCTCATGGGTTTTGATCAGGCCATGCGGTCCAGCATGTCGCGGGTCACGATGTGTTTGAGGGGTTGACCTTCCTGGTGGCGGAGAAACTCATCCACCATCCATCGGCCCATGCGGGTGACTTCGCCATCCATGCTGCCGGCGATGTGCGGGGTGAGGATGGCATTGGGCAGATCAAAAAGCGGGGAGTCCGGTGGGGGAGGTTCGGGGTAGGTCACGTCAAGAATGGCTGTCAGATCCGGGCGCTCTGCCAGGACCTCACACAGTCCGGCTTCATTGATCACGGCTCCCCTTGAGGTGTTGATGAGAGTTGCTCCCGGCTTCATGCTGCGAACGAGGTTTCCCGTGATGAGCCCCTCGGTTTCAGGAAGCCATGGCGTGTGGAGGCTCACCACATCACAGGTTAAAAAAATATTCTCCAAAGAAATCAAGCTGACACCGAGTTCCTGAGCCGCCTCGGCATCCACGAACGGGTCAAAGGCGAGGAGGTCCAACTCGAAGGGCGCAAGCTTGCGAGCCACGAGCTTTCCCACAGCCCCCAAAGAAACCAAGCCCACCTTGGAACGGTAGGCCCCTGCCACTTGCAAATCACGACCAAACCGCCGCGTCTCGGTCACCCTTCGGGAGTAATTCCAAAATTGTTTCAAGCTGAGAAGGACGGTCGCCAAGGTGTATTCCGCCACGGGCACCGCATTGGCTGCCCAGGCACTGGAGATCACGATCCCGCGATCGTAGACTTCCGGCGTTGCAAATCCCTTCACACTGCCAGCCGCATAAAAGAGCGCCTTCAAGCGGGGGGTTGCCTTCAAAAATTCCGTATCCAACTTCGGCACGCCCCATGTGGAAAAAATCACTTCCACTTTCGCCAGGTCTTCGGAGCGGCCCGGGAGGTCCGCAGCGGCGGCGTCATCTCCCAACACCTCGCAGCGATTTCCGATTTCCGTGCGCAGGTCTTTGGGAAAAGCCAGCTTGAGGTGGGGTTTTGAACCAAGAAAAATTGCAGGGACCATGTGGGCGATATTCTAGTTGGATTTTCTCGTCAGGGCGAGGGATTTTCAAAAAAGAGAAGGATCGACTGTTGGCAGGTTATCCCGCAGTCTGCCGGGTCGATGTCAAAGACGCTCAAGCTGGCACGCCAGCAGATCCACAATTACCAACTGTTGGTGCGGCGATGGAAGCGCGTGGCGAACCAAGCGAAGCTGACATGGGGAATCCTTGGCACAACCCCCACAGGGCTTGAAATCGTCTATCTGCAAAACACGCAAAAAAAGCCAAACCGCCCCTCGCTTTACCTCTCCGCCGGAATCCATGGCGACGAACCGGCCGCCACCGAGGGCTTGATCGAATGGGCCGAATCCGCCACAGAATTTCTTGCGTCCACGAATGTCCTCATCTTCCCCTGCCTGAATCCCTGGGGCCTGATCTGGAACAGTCGCCTGGATGAAAAGGGCCGCGACTTGAACCGCCTCTACCACCAAACCCGCGTTCCGCAGATCACCGCACAAAAGCAGGTGATCGCCGGCCGAAAATTCGACCTTGCCATGGCCATGCACGAAGACTACGACGCCACCGGGATCTACCTCTACGAGATTCCCCGAAAATCCCCCTGCCTTGGCGAAAAAATCCTTGCCGGCGCCTCGAAGTTTTTGCCCGTGGAAACCCGCAAGACCGTGGAAGGGCGCGGCTGCCGCGCCGGACTCATTCGGCGGGATATCAACCCGCAAAGCATGACCGAGCACCCGGAAGCGTTTTTTCTTCATTTTGGTCACAGCCAGCGAACGCTCACGTTTGAAACACCCTCCGAGTTTTCGATCCATGACCGCGTGAGGGCCCAAATTTCGTGCCTGCAAACGGTTCAGAATTTTCTTCTCAGCCTCCCGCCTTCTGAATCATGACCGAGCTAAACACCACCCAAAACGCTGCCAAAGCCCAGTTTGAAAGCCGCAGTGCCAGCTATGGCAAAACCCACATCCTCGCCGACGTCAGCGATGTGGCCCGCATCTTGGAGGGACTGTCCTGGCCCGTGGGCACCCAAGCGCTGGATGTGGCGACCGGCGGCGGGCACACAGCCGTTTATCTGGCCTCTCGCGGGCTTCGGGTGATTGGTTCGGACATTTCCCCTGCGATGACCCGGAACGCGGTTCAATTGGCGGCTGAGCGCGGGCTGACCGTGGAAGGACGGGTGCATATTGCCGAAGAACTGCCTTACCCTGATGAGACATTTGGCCTCGTGACCTGTCGGGTGGCGGCCCACCACTTCAGCGATCCATCGGCTTTTGTGAAAGAATCCTGGCGGGTGCTTGCGCGGGGAGGTTGGTTTTTGCTCATCGATGGAAGCGTTCCTGACCGGGAACCCGAGGCGCGGGAATGGATTCACCGGGTGGAAAAACTTCGCGACCCGAGTCACGCCGCATTTCTCGCACCGGCCGATTGGGAAAAACTCGCGCGGGATGCCGGGTTCGTGATCCAAAACCGCGGATTGACCCCGTTCAAGCAACCGGACTTGGAGTGGTATTTTGAAACGGCCGCGACCAGCCCGCAAAACCGGGAAGCTGTTCGGGAGTTGGTGCGAAACGCGCCCGAGTCGGCCAAGCGGGTTTTCCAACTTGCCGAGGAAGACGGACGCACGGTGTGGTGGTGGCCACGGTTCGCGATGCTTGCCCAAAAGTCTCCAAAAGCGCTTTAAGGATTTCCCCGCAACTCCAACAGAATGAATTCTCAGCAACAGAAATTATTCGATGAACACTTGGCACGGGCCGAGGATCGCGCAAGGAATTGGAGTCTCAACGGTCCAAACCGGCCACAGCTGGAACAAGAAGCGAGGTTCGCCCTACTTAAGGCGGTTGGCGGTTTTGATCCTGCTCGCGGAAGCTCGTTTCCTGCCTTCGCAGGGAAGGTAATCGACAATGCGATCAAGGATTGGTTTCGTGCGCAGAATCGTTGGAACCAGAGGATCATCAGCCTGGACGCCGAACCCTCTGGAGAGGGCAGCAGCTTTTTCGATTCACCGACAGATGAGGTTCCCGATGCGTTGCCTGTTCCGTTCCATGAAGCTGAGCGCAACGAGACACGCCAAGCTCTCAGGGAGAGCATTGGCGAGCTCTCCGAGGAGCAACGCCGCATTTTGATGGAATACCAGAACGGTCGCAGTTTGGCAGAAATTGCCCGGCAAACTGGAAAATCCGAGCAGGCAGTCGGTCAAATGTTTCATAGAGCCACGGATGGTCTCATTCCGAAATTAAAATCAAGAGGAGTTATCGATACAAAATTTATGCCGTGCGGAGAGAGCCCGACCAGACTCCCTTCAGGAATCTCTTTTGACGTTCGACAGCCACCGAAGGATCCGGAAAATCGGGTGACGCTTGACATGGTCGCCCTGGCACTACTCGGCTTGGCAATGCTGCTGATCTTTCTGCTCGAAATATTTTTTTAAAAAAAACACAAAACTGCGTTTAGTTTTTCCTATTGGGATCGGTAAAGACTGATAGATGACCACCGATCTTCACTCAGCACCAGAAAACCAAGCCGATCCCAGCAGCTCCTCGCACCCAAGGTCCGATGCACTTTACAATGTGACCTGCGAGACCTTCCTTGATG
>JBBECL010000140.1:0-30364 GCA_040881805.1 Terrimicrobiaceae bacterium
CAGCGGGCATGCACGTGGCAAGACCGGCGCAATCGACCACTCTACCACCCCTCCAGAAAAAAAGTGCCAGAGGACTACGGCAAAGAGGAGCGAAGTGCCGTTGCTGCATTCCTGCCCTGGCGGGGTTCCTCCGTCCGCAGTCCATAGCCTCTGACGTCTTCAACCTTGCCTACTGGTATCCATAATGCAATCGGAAACGTCACACCCTGCGAAGGCGCGGGTCGAAATCAAATGGCTCGGCTTCTCCGATTTCAAGTTCTTTGGCCTGGGGGTGATCAAAGTTGAGAAGGTAGTTGGGTTCCCCGGGGATGAGGGTGCCGGGCACTTGGAGGACGGGAGACTTTTTTGCGGCGATCCATGCTTTTCCGATCTCGGTGGTGCATTTTCGGGGAGGAAAATTCCGCCAATTTGCAGGCAGGTCTTTTTGCGAAATGGTGGTGATCAGATTTTTGGGAAATCGAATGCCAAAAAACAAAAACCTGCCCGCGGGAATGCGTTCGGCCTGATGCACCAAAACTTCCAGAGCAGCCAGAGAACGGGTGGCGCTTGTGTAAGTGGTGGACGTTCCCACGGGGTTCCACCGTCCGCCGAAAAGCCTGGCACCTTCTCCCGTGAAGGCATCCCCGGCCCGGGCTTCCCGAACCAGACGCCAGGCGTGAATCATCATGCGTAAACCCCGTAGTCGATCCGGCCCAAAAGACTCTCGACTTCGCGGATGCCTGCGCCCGTGTCCGCCAGGTCCAGCGGAACGAAGCCGGCGAGTCCCATCTGGGGTCGTGTGAGCCACTCGCGTGCGGAGGCCACCGACTCAAAAACCTTGGAGGCTTGATCAAGCAAACGGAACACACGATCCAAGCGATCGGATTCTTCCTTCGAGAGGCGGCCCTCGTCTTTGCGGCGTTGGAGGGTTCTCAAGGGAATTCCCACCACATTGGCAAGGCGGGCGGTGCCAACTCCCAGGGATTCTTGCAGTTCAAAGAAACGGCCCACTGGCAACCCTTCCCGGATTTCTTCAATGGGCGCAAATCCGATGGGAGTTGCATCGAGGGAGGCCATCGAAGTTTCCTGAACCCGTGCCGACTCCTGACGAGTTGTTGAGGATTTTTTCTTCATGATCCTGTGATAATGCCAAACGGCCTAAATGTAAGGGCCAAATGTTCGATCCTTTTTATGGGGCTCTGCCCGATCAGGCGCAGGGATTTTCCCGCCACTCGTGTTTCGGGTATTTGCGTTGAAGTTCCAATTTGAGTTTGGGGTAGGATTCCTTCCAGAAGTTCCGGAGGTCGCTTGTGACTTGGACCGGGCGGTGGTTGGGGGCGAGGATTTGGATGGTGAGCGGGCAGCGGCCTGCGGCAATAGCGAGGCCGCCATTCAGTCCGTAGAGGTCTTGGATTCTTGCGGCGAGGGTGGGCGGCAGGCCGGGGGTGTAAGTGATTTTTGCTTTCCGACCGCCGGGAAGTCCGAGGCGTTCGGGCGCGAATTTTTCGAGGTTGGCCAGTTGGGTTCCCGAGAGCCAGGCGCGAAGGGCTGGCAGCACGGGCTTGTCCTTCACGTCGCGGTAACACACGGCCCCTTCGCAGAGTTCGGCCACAAGCAGTTCTTTCTCCTCAGGGCCAATGGGACGGATTTCCAGTTCCGGCATGGCCGCGGAGAGGAAGTTCAATCGCTCGATCCATTGGGAGGCGGCATCATCCCACCCATTGAGCCGGAGGTCCCCGGCTTGAATCGAACGGGCCAGGCAGGCGGAGGCCAGGGGGGAGGGTTCGGCGTCCCGGTCACGGGCTTCGAGCACCAAATCCCGGAACTTTTTTTCTTTGCGCAGAACAACACGGTTCTGAGTGGCGTCAAAGACCGCGGTGTTGGTTTCCGAAAAGTCGTGGGGGAACATTTCCCTCAGCCATGGTTCTTGGATTTCCGTGGCCATGGAGAGGATGACCTGCGCGTCGCCATCCCGTCCCTCGATCTCATTGATTTCGGATGCGACCAAGAGGCTGCTGTTTTGGGCGATGCTTTGACGGGCGAGCAGTCCGCGGCGGCCGTGGACAATGTCACATTGGAGGGTTCCTCCGCTGCGGCGCCGGGCGACTTGATCGGCAAAGCCGGCAAGCACGCATTTGGCAATCGCCTCCTCGTTCTCCGAGGTCTCTTCCACATCCAGGCGTTCGGCTTTGGCGATCTCAAGGAATTGATGGAACAACTTGTGGATCTGCCTGGCGCTTTCGGCATGGATGGCGAGCGGCCGGCACCCCTCCGCGCGGAAGTCCTTTTTTTCCGCCCACTGGTAGGCGCGCATGTGGACAAAAAAATCCGAGGTCCCCACTCCAAAAATCTCGAGGCGTTCTTCCTCGGTCTTGCGGTCGGTTCGCAGGAGGATGCTGCGGGATTGGGTGAGGGCGGCGATGAGGGCTGCCGCGCGGACACACCCCATCCCGCCTGCGGCCAGAAACATTCTGGCGTAGCGGGGGTGGACGGGAAATGACAACATCCGCCGCCCCATGGCATTCAGCTTTCCGTCCGGGTCCACGGCCCCGAGATCGGACAGGAGCAACTCCGCCCGGGCGAGAGCCTTTTCCTCGGGGGCCTCGATCCAACGGAAGCTGGAGGTCTCGTGGACACCGGCAGCTTTCAGGGTGAGCACCGTCTCTGCGAGGTCCAGGCGTTTGACTTCGGGGAGTTCCTGATCGTGACGAAGTTCGTGGGAGCGGGCACTCCAAAGCCGGATGCAGCGTCCGGGGGCGGTGCGTCCGGCGCGGCCTGCGCGTTGAGCTGCCGAGGCCTTGCTGATTTTTTCGATGAGCAGGGTGTTGATGCCGCGGTGGGGGTCATACCTTGCGACGCGGGCCAACCCGGCATCAATCACCGTGCGCACGCCGTCAATGGTGAGCGATGTCTCGGCGACATTGGTGGACACAATAATTTTGCGGTCCGATGATTTTGCCACGGCGCGGTCCTGGTCGGCGGCGGGCATTTCCCCGTGCAGGGGGTAGACCGGGCACATCCGCCCGACCCGCGCTTGAATTTCCCGAATGCTTCGCGAGATTTCGTAGGCACCCGGCATAAAAACCAGGATGTCACCCTCCGTGCGATCAAAGTGGGCGGAGACCGCATCCGCAGCCAGTTCCCAACAGGGGTCATCTTTCGGCTCATACGGCAAATACTCGACCTCCACAGGAAACGTTCTTCCCTCCGATGAGAGGCGGACGCAGGGGTCCAGGTAACGCTCCAGCATGTCTCCATCCAGGGTGGCGGACATCACGCCGAGGCTCAAGTCGGGACGCTGCGTTTCCTGCAAGTCCAGGGCCCGGGCCAGGGTGATGTCACCGTAGAGGTGGCGTTCGTGAAATTCATCAAAAAGAATGGCAGAAATGCCCGGCAAAGACGGCTCGGCCAACATGCGGCGGAGGAGGATGCCTTCGGTCACAAAAAGAATACGCGTCCGGCGCGAGGAGACATTGTCGAGACGGATTTGATACCCCACCTCATCGCCCAACCGTCCTCCCCGCTCCTCAGCCACCCGCTTGGCCAGCATTCTTGCGGCCAGCCGCCGGGGTTGCAAAATCACACACAGCCCGTCCCCCAGGACCCCCCCATCCAACAGGATTTGAGGAACTTGCGTTGATTTTCCCGAGCCCGTGGGCGCACTCAACACAAGCCGCCCGCCGGATTCCATGGCCTCCACGATGTCCAGATCAAGGTCATAGATGGGCAGGGAGTCACTCATAGTTGCAGGTGGGGAATCTGCCCCTCCCCCGCAAAGACTTCCAGCGAAACCTGCTGGTCAAATTCGCCACAAACAGCTATTGCTGTCCCATATGACCAGAACCGCCCATGCGTTCTCTTTGATTTTGGCCGCTGCGGCGTTTGCGGGAAGTCCGGCGCATGGCTCCATGACCAAGGACGATCTGGCCTCGGTGGAAAAGCTGGATGCCGTCACGATTCCCATGCCCGGAGAATTTTTTACCGCGATGGGCAAAGTCGGGCAACCTGCGTGGGGGCAACATTTGCGGGTCGGGTCCCCGGGAGTCACGGACAGCCGCTCCTTGATCGCCTTGGGGCTTGGGACGCTCGTGGCGGATGGCTACGTCGCGGTGGAAGCCCAGGATGGGCAGGCCATCAAAAACATCGGCAAAGAAATCCTCGCCCTCGCAAAAAAACTGAACCTCAGTCAAAGCGTTCTTGGCCGTTCAAACAGCATCTCCGACTTTGCGGACAACAACGATTGGAATGCCTTGCGGGAAGAATTGGAAGCCACCCAGAATGAGGTCAAGCTCGACATGGTGGATCAAAACGATGATCGCTTGGTGACCCTTGTGAGCTTGGGGGCGTGGATTCGGGGCGTGGATTTGGTGAGCGGCATGGTGACAAAAGAATACTCACCCGCCGGGGCCAAGCTCTTGCGTCAGCCGGCCATCATCGAATATTTGTTGACCCAGATTGATGCCCTGCCGGAGTCGGCCCGCAGCGCATCGCCACTTCCCGAGATCCGGGCCGGGCTGGAATCCTCCCTGCCATTGGTGGAACCCGAAGTTCCCTCCGCCGGGCAGATCGCTTCGCTTCACAAGACCATGAAAGCCCTCTTCGACCTCATCAACGGCTCCGCACCCACTCCGTGAAAATTTTTCTCCTGATTTTGCTCCTCCCCCTGTGCGCGGCCATGGCCCAAGAGCCTCCCGTGGCCGAGGAAGTCCCATCGGATATCAGCGCGCGGAGTCTGGCACTTGAGTTGGCGGGGGCTTTTACCAATGATGGTTACCGGCTCCGCGATGGCTTTTGGCCCGGGGAAGTCGAGCCCGGGCGTCCCCGTTACCTGGAAGTGAATTTGTTCGCAGGAAACGATTATTGGTTTTGCGCGGCGGCGACTTCTCCCGCCCGCAAACTTTCCGTGAGTGTCTTTGATGCCGCCGGGAAGCCGGTGGAGATCGAATCTTACGGCGATGGAGCCTCGGCGGCCGCAGGCTTTCAGCCGGACATCAGCGGAAAATACTTTTTGAAACTCGACCTTCTGGAAGGCGAGAAATCACCCTTTTGCCTTATCTACGCTTACAAATAATGACTGCACTCGCCACCACGGAAAAATTCTCAGGTCCCCAAGTCCGCCAATTTTCTGTTTTTTTACAAAACAAAGTCGGGGCACTTTTGGAGGTCGTCAAACTCTTGGACGGCCACAACGTGGTGGTCCTGGCTTTGAGCATCCAGGATTCTTCGGAATCTGCCATTGCCAGGATGATCGTGAGTGATCCGGACCTTGCCAGCAGTTTGTTCCAGCAAGAAGATATCCCCCACGGAGCCTGCGATGTGTTGGTCATCGAGCTCGCCGAAGGTCCGGCTGATCTCAGCAAGGTCCTGGCCGCGCTTCTGATGGCGGAAGTGAATATTATCTTCAGCTATCCCCTGCTCATTCGCCCCCGGGGCCGGTCGGTCTTGGTCATGCATGTGGATGATATCGACTGCTCCTCCAATGTGCTCCTCGGCGAAGGCTTTGTGATTCTCAACCAATCCGATCTCTCCCGTTAACTCCCTGCAAAAACCCACCAACCCATGAAAATCCACGTCCTCGTTGCAATCCTCGCCCTCGGCATCGCCCGGGCCGACCTCACCCTCACTCAACAGATGGAGACCACCGCGGGCGGCAAACCGGCCCTCATTCACACCAAAATCAAAGATGGGAAAATCCGCACCGATGTCGGGCAGGAAATGACCGCCATCATCGATTCCCGCACGGGCGACACCACCAGCCTCCTGCACGTTCAGAAAGCGGTGGTGAAACTCTCCGGCGCGGACATCAAGGCCGCCGCGCAAGCGAGCCTCGGCAAGGAGGAAAACGGCACCCCGGAGCCGCCCAAGCCGACCGGACGGAAAGAAACGATCAGCGGGTTTGAATGCGAGGAATATGTGACCACTTTCAATGGCCAGAAGATCGAAGTTTGGCTTGCGAAAAATGTGCCGGACTTGGAAGAAATTTACAGCCAACTTTCGGCGCTGAAAGCCAGTGGCGGGCCGGAGAGCCAGTGGTTCTCGGACCCGGAGTTGAAGGGCATCCCTGTTCGCACGATTGCCGAAGTCCCCGGGGCCGGGAAGGCCACGATCACCCTGGTTTCCATCAACCGGGATCCCCTCCCCGCTTCGGACTTCGAGATCCCCAGCGGGTATCAGGAACTCAAGATGCCGTCCATTCCAGGGCGCTGAACCGCGCAAAGCCCCGCTTGGCGGACACTCCTCGCTGATTTTTCATGTTCCACGGCGTCCAGTTTGAATCCACGGATCCGCTCGGCAAGGAGCGTGGGGAACCGGGGCGTCGCGAGGGGTTCACCCCCGCCTTGGTCGGACCGTATCTCCGACAACTCCTCGCGCTCGGTTTATTTTTCGGGCTTTCGATCCTCTATAACTTCGCGGCAGGCCTCCTCACCTTTTTGCGGTTGGCACCCCGGGACCCCGCCCACTGGCAACACCGGATCCTCCGTCATTTCCTCGTCTGGCGAAAGTTGGCGAGTTCCCTGGGAGTTGTCGTTTTCGACTTCCCCGAGGAAGACAAACTGCGGTCGCTTCGGGGAACCATTGTGGCTGCCAACCACCCCAGCTTGGTGGATGCGTTTGTGCTGCTTTCCGCTCTTCCCCATGCGGTCTGCATCATGCGGTCCGATCTGCTCGCCAACCCGGCATTTTCGAATTTTTCGCGCCTCGCCGGCTACATCGCCAATGACCGTGGCAAGGCGCTCGTCCATGCCGGCATTGATCGCCTCGCCCGCGGAGAAAACTTGGTGATCTTTCCGGAGGGGACACGGTCCCGTCAGGGCATTCTCAATCCCTTCAAGCGGGGATTCGCGCTGATGGCCACGCGCACGGGCACGCCGGTCCAAACGATTATTGTTCATCACGAGGGTGAGTATCTGACCAAAAATTTCCATCTGTTCCGGCCCTCGCAGCTGCCGGTGCGTCTTTCCTTGCGGCTGGGGAAGGTTTTTACGCCGGAGGGGGGGGAATCCGCCAATGATTTTGCCCGCCGGTTGGAGGCCTACTTCCGGGATGAGGTCACCCAGTCGGGAAAGGGAACCTCCTCCGACGGACGGAGCCCCCAACCTTGAGGGAGGCGGAAATCCCGGGGTTGGTCTTGTTGCCAAGTTATAACAGCGGCCCGTTGCTGGCCCGGACCGCTGCGGAGGTCCTGGAGCAGTGGCCCCATGTGTGGGTGGTTCTGGATGGGAGCACGGATCGAAGCGTGGAGGAAGTCCATGACCTTGCTTCGAAAAATGATGCTTTGAAGGTTCTGCATCTGCCGTCCAATGGAGGCAAAGGAGCTGCCGTTCTGCACGCCATGAAGCTCGGACAGCGGGAGGGGTTCCGTCACGCCCTGGTCATGGATGCGGACGGCCAACACCCCGCTTCGCATGTGCGGGAGTTCCTGAAGATTGCCGATGAAGTTCCGGGAGCCATGGTTTTGGGTGTCCCGGTCTTTGGTGAGGATGCCCCGGCAGAGCGTGTGCATGGTCGCAGGATCGGCAATTTTTTTGCGGAGTTGGAAACGCTTGGGGGCGGTGTGCGGGATTCCCTGTTTGGTTTTCGGGTTTATCCGATCGAGGAATCCTTGAAGGTCATGGCGCAAACTCCCCATGGTCGCCGATTCGATTTTGACACCGAGCTGGTGGTCAGGCTTTTTTGGGAGGGAGTGCAACCCATCAACCGCCAAGTGCCTGTTTTTTACCCTCCCCGTCAGGAGGGAGGGATCAGTCATTTCGCCTACTTGAGGGATAATCTGCTTCTCGTTCGAACCCATATCCGCCTGGGCCTGCTGATGCTGCCCCGGCTCGTCAAGGTCTGGAAACTCCGCCAAAAATGGAAAAGTCCCGAGTGCTCTTAACCCTTGCCCGGCTGGCCGCTCTGGGAATGCTTGTTCGCTCGAAGGGAGCGGCCTGGCATGTCTGCGGGATGTTGCTCACGGCGCTGTGGATCGGGCCAACCCTGCGGCGGAATTGCCAGTGGCATGGGCCGGTTCTGACGCGTTTCTCGACGACCAAAAACGAGGTTTGGCTCACGATCGACGATGGCCCCCACCCGGAAAGCACACCAGCCTTCCTTGAGGTGCTGGATCAGTTTGGTGCCAAGGCCACATTTTTTGTTATCGGTCGCCAAGTCGAAGAGCACCGCGCTTTGTGCCAAACCATCATCGAACGCGGACACTCTCTCGCAAACCACTCGGCGTCCCATCCCTCGGCTTACTGGTGGGCGCTCCCGCCAAGCCGGGTGCGGTGGGAGATGGAGGCTGCCTCCGACGCCATCCGCGCGGCCATCGGTGAGCGTCCCGCTTTTTTCCGGCCGCCCGTCGGCATGTGTTCCTCGGGGGTTCATCCCGCCGCCAAAGACATGGGATTGAAGGTGGTGGGGTGGTCGGCTTCCGGGGCCGATGGGTGCCCACGTGCCCCGTCAGCGGTGGTGTCGTCCATTCTCTCCCAAATCTCACCCGGGGCGATCATTCTCCTCCATGAAGGAGATCGCGCAAGGCATCGTCTGGTGACCCTTTCGTTGCTGCTCCGATCTCTCCGCCAAGCTGGGTTTCAGTGTGTGATTCCTTCATCCGCCGACTTGAGTTGACCATGTCCCGGCACACCGACAAATGGGCGTATCGTTACCTCTACACCGATCGCATTTTTTCTTTGACCAGCTGGTTGTTCCCCAAATTTGGGCGTTCCGCCGCCCATTGCGTGACGCGAGCCGTGGCCTCGTTTTATGCCGCCACGCAGAAGGGGGTCGTGCAGACTGTTCATGAAAACTTGAAGCTTCTGGACCCGGATATTCCTGAAGCCCCGGCCAAGCGCCTCTTCCGCAACTACGCCATGTGCATCTCGGATTACATTGCCCTGCATTCCATGGACAAAAATGAGGCCCTCGCACTGTGTGGGGAATTTGTGGGGAAAGACCACGTGACCGAGGCGGCCCGGGCGGGAGGAGCCATTCTGGCCACCGGTCATTTCGGGTTTTTTGAATACGGGGGCGTTGTGCTTTCCACCATGGGCCTGCCCGTCACCGCGGCCACCATGGCCGAACCCACTCCCGGTCTCTCCGCCTGGCGCGCCAACTGGCGAACCAAGTGGGGAGGTGACACCATCCAAGTGGGGGGCGACCCCTTCTCGTCATTGATCGCCCAACGGGCCCTCGCCGCAGGTCGTCTGGTCGCCATGCTTGCGGATCGCCCCATGGGGAGTCATGGGATTCCCGTGGACCTTCCCGGGGGTCAAATTCTTTTTTCCAGCTCGCCCGCCGTGCTCTCCCTCCTCACAGGCGCTCCCATCATCCCCGTCGCCGTGTCGCTACGCGCCGATCGCAAATATCGCGTGGTGGCCCTTCCCCCCGTTCGCACAGAAAAAGTGCCCCATGCGCTCCGGAATCAAGAAATCGCGCGCTGCACCCAAGCCCTCGCCACAGCCCTCTTCTCGGAAATCTTCAGCGCCCCCGACCAGTGGTTTCAGTTTGTCCCCGTGCGCGCCAAGAAGCTGTCATGATATCGAGCAGATCCTAAGGCTGCTTAAAAATCCGCAACAGTCGCGCCTCCATTACGTCCCTTTGCCCGGGCGGCGCGATTGATGTTTGACGAAGGCGTAATACCACAACCGCAGGATCCAGGAGCCCCAATTCCGTCATGCCTCGAAGGAAGCTCAAATCCTTCTCGCGTCCTGCCACCAATTTGCTGACTGCAAGGTCATGGGGGTCCAGACACCAGCCTGTGTTGCCACGAGTATTTTCGTTTTTTATTGGCACCAACCGTTCCCTCCACCCCTCCGGCAGCACAGCCGTTTCCATCCCCACCCCATGGGCGTAATACCCGAATGTTTCATGGAAGATGGATCGTTCCCCAATGGCCCCATCAATCAGGATGGCAAGGGATGGATCGGGGAGCGGAAAAACACCGGCCTCCATCGAGGATGTCAGGGCCGGATGACTTATCCCGGGGTGGCTTCCCAAGAGCGATTGACTTCCAATGATCACCACCTGATCGGTGTCTGCATTGGCTGCCGCAGCCCTGATCACATGTTCAAGTTGATCTCTGGTCATAATTCAACAAAATCCGGGTGCGCTCGGCTCGCGTTAAAACTCCGCAGAAAGGACTGGATTGACGGAGACGGCAACTCTTCTCGTCCTCACCACACAAAATCTCCTGAATCTTGCCCAGGGGCAAATCAAGGATTGCCTGCCATTCTTCAAGAACGGGCCGAACAGCCGGATCTGCAGAACCCAACCACCGCCTCAGGGTCAGGCGGGCCCTGTCGACAAATTCCGGGTGTTTCGCAAGTCGACACGCAATTTCACGGTCCAGCTCCAAAGACCGACGGTCAATTGCTTCATGACATTGCATCTTGCAAAGATGACATGTTACCGATCAGCAGCAAATCTTGAAATCACGGAGTCTCGGAAGTCTGTGGTGCGAGATACTTTGCGAACGCTTCGCGCTGGCGGGCATTTTTTCTCACATCATTCTCCACAATTTTTAGGACAGCTCTGGCCGATTCCTTTTCTCCGAGGGCAGTGAGGGCATCAAGCAATCGGAGGGCCAGGCGCAGGGAGGTCTGGTTGGCCGGCTCTTGGGGAGCCGCCAGCGCTTCCAGGATTTGAGGCATTCTCGTTTTCAAAGTTTGGAGGCCTTGTGTCTGGTCCGCCGTCTCCGCAAGCCCGGTGAAGGCCCGAAAAAGTTCGACCTGACGCGAAGAATTTTGGGCGTCCCCGGCAAGAACTCGATCAAGGGCCTTGTTCTGCAAATGGAGCAAAACCGCCGGGTCGGATTTTTTTGTGCTCATGTGGCTCGCCAGCAAGGAGGAACCAAACATGTAGAAGGTTGGAGAGGTGGATTTTTGGGTGGTTTCAAATGCGGCATCAATGCGGGGAATCCAAGTTTTATCCACCACAGTCGTGGGAAGGGTCATCTCAAGAATCAACTTCAGGAACTCCACACGGGTCGGATCGATGGTGCTTTTTTTGCCAAGAGCCTCAAGGAGTTTGCGGGTGAGGGCATCCGAGGAAGCCACATCCAACAAAGGGATGATCTGCATAACCGGGCGCTCGTTGCTATGGGACGTGTTTCCAAAGAGATCGCTCAAAAACCGCCCATCCGGTTCGGCAAGCCGTCTCGCAAAATCTGCAGACACGGTTTCGATGGCCTCCTGCTTAAGATCTCGCGCAATGGCAAGTTCGATGAAGCCGCGCTGGGCGATCAATCTTTGGTTCACTCCGAGCAAATCGGCATGGGCCAGCACAATTTGAAACGCATCCCAGCGAACCTGCTCGGGAACTTTGTCATTATTTCCAAGCCCGGTCAGAGTAGAAAAAATGTTATCCCATGAGGGGTTTGGAAAGAGGGGGTTGGGTTCAGCACCGAGCGCCGCTTGATAAAGTGGGAGGATGACCTCGGGCCTGCCGGCTTTTGTGAGTTCGCTGATCAACCAAGACCCATGAATTTCCATCGCCGTGAGTGGTTCGGCAGCGGCCAGAGCCAATATTTTGTCCAAGGTCGCAGGATCGCAAGCGGCCCCATCGTGGTTTTCGGCGGCCTTGACAGCCTCCGAGGCCGTCTCCTGAAGCATCGCGATTTCAGTCAGCCATTGACCATACTTCGAATCTGCAATTTCAAGGAGTTCCCAACCTGCGATTTCCGTGCCGGGTGCCACGTTGGAGAACATGGGTCTTGCGGTCTCGACCTCCCGGAAGGGGACCCACCGCGTGTGTTGGGATAAGACAGGCACAGCGCGGCTGTGAACCACCCATTGGTCTGTTGGCTCCCGGCTTTCTGTGAGAACCATATTTAATCGACGCGCCTTCGAATTCGCGTTCGGAAGCAAGTCCGTCCCCAAAGACACGGACCCATCCCCGGCGCGTTTGACCCATGCCCGAAGGACATAAAACTTTCCTGCCTCCACAGAAAACGTGGGGCCTTCAAATTCATTTCTGCTGGAACCCTCACGCTTGTCAATTTTGATGGCAGGGGAACCATCCGGCGCTTTTCCCGAATCCAGGATTTGTATGGCAGAAAGCGGTTTGGAACCACTGGTCAGCAAATCGGTCAAGGTCTGCCCGGATGTCGGGAAAATGGATTGGCCGGAAAGCACAGGGACGAGGGGTCCCTCGATGCGCTGGTTGTTCACAATGGCCACCGCCCTCAGAAAACCGTTGCCTGCGGGCAATTGTGCCTCAAGACGGCCCGAAGAAGCGTCCCCCTCGGCTTTGGCGACCACGGCCAGATCGTTCGGCATTTCCCCAAACAAAAATTCGATCTGGCTCTGACTGGGAATGGTTTCCACCTGAGGTTTGGTAGAAACTGAGATGGCCTTGTCAAAATCTCGCGATGCAGGCGGAACGGCTTTGGCATTCCATTGCCAGTGAAGGGTTGTGGACTTTGCGTCGCCTGAGACCCATGTGACTGGCCATGCATGAGATAAATCACCTTTGGCCATGGCTGCCAAATCCCGGAGTTGGTTGAATTCCTGCTGAAAACTTGAGGACTTGAGAGAGCTGTTTGTTTCGCGCAAAGCGAGCAACACACTGATACGCTCCCAATCACCATTGGTTTTGAGGTTGGCAGTGAGTTGGCGGATCCGGTCGGAGGGAGGACTGTAATTTGGCGATTTCAGGCTGGCCAGTTCCATATCATACCAAGCGCCAGCATAGGCCTCTTGTTGGGAAAATTCAGAGGCCGCGATCTCATACAGCATTCGGGAAATCATTTGTTGTTGATATTCCGGGCTGCTGCGCATGGAGGCCGCCCAGTTGTTAATTGCCGCGATCACATCTCCGGTTTGGGGGTGATATCGGGCCATTCTGGTGAAGATGGCTTTGTCGGCTTCCATGGAAAAGGACACCGAATTTTCTCCGGCATTTCGAAACGCGAGGGATTCCAACCAATTTTTGAGCGCCTCTGTCGGCTGATCGGGCGCGAGAAGCCAGGCTTGGAGCGTTTTCTGAGCGGTCAGCATTCTGGTTGGCACGGTCACTTCATCGAGCAATTTGAGAGATGCTTCGCGGTGTTGCGGGGTGTCCAAGAGACCCACCACATCGAGAGCCGGAACGCTCGAATTGGCAAACAACTGACGAACCCGCTCCTCACGGATCTCCTCCTTGGAAAACCCAAGCAAATCCAAAACCTTCTCAGGCGAAGCCGCTGATGGATTATTTTTTGCCTCCTCTTTCAGAACCGCGGATTCGACCATGAAGCGCTGATTTTCCCCCAGGGGCGCGTCGGCAACCTGTCGGAGCCACGTCTTTGCTGCGCCAGTGGGTTTGTCAGCCACCGCCCCCTGAATCAGAAGATTCAAGAGGCTCTCATTGTTCATGGCCGATTGGTTGTTATGGAGAGGATTTGGCAAATAGAGAGCCTGTTTGGAGAGGGCCGCATAGAGGTCATCAAGTTTGTCGGCCTTTTTGAAGGTTTCCCACAGGTCCGGGCCGCTTTGACTGAGGAGTTGATAAGGATCCAATTCCATGGCACGCAGATATTCGATGCAGGCCTTGGCGGCATCTCCATCGGAGGCGGCCTTTTTTGCATCCCTGATAACTTCTTCAACTTTTCCATCAGAATCGGAAGCAGCAATTTTGTTCAAGGTGAGGCCATCCCAGGCTGCCTCAATTTGCCATAATGAATTGTGGCCATGGTTGGAGCGAAGCCCAAGCCCCACCGTGAGCTGATTGGCATCGTCCGAAAGCGAACTGGCCCCCTGCCACCTGGTTTTTCTGGTCAGGATTTTGAGAACTTGCATCCACTGGCCTGCACCCAGCTGAGAGGAATAAATATGGTTTGAGTTTTTGGACCCACCTTTGCGGAGACTCTCAATTTTTACCTCCGGGATTTGTCCATGGCCGGATGAGCCCCGCAGCCAGCCACTTATCACATAAAGGGCAGGCTGATCATCCATTTCAATGGTTGCCAAAGGCACATGGTTTTCCATTCGGGGAAACAATCCCTGAAACCCAACGGCAGACTTCGGCCCGAGTGGTCCGGCGATGTCAGGCTGGAAGCCCGGAGGAGTTTCCCCTTCGGGCAGACCTCGGTTGGGAATCAGGTTTTCACCCTGCACATAAACGGATAAGGACCCCCATTGTTTTGTGCCATCCGGCAAGGTCCACCGGGCTTGCATCAATCCCAAGTCGCCGGGAAGATCAACGTTGGCGGTCCCCGAAGCCCCGGGTTTGGAAAGCAACGCCACGGACTTCATAACAGCCGGATTTTGGCCGGCGAAGATTTCGATGGCTTTTGGCCGGAATTTTTCAGGAATGGGAAGCGGAACCGGATCCCATGCCACCCCTCGGGAATTCCCAGGTTCAGTGGTCTCGGAGAGATCGGATGTCAGCTTCCAGAAAACCGGAGTCTTCCCCTCCTTGCGAGGTCCAGCCACACACAAAACTTGATAGGCCGCATTTTTGCCTTCGATGGCATTTAAGCGGGCCTCCAAGGCCGCAAAAACTGCGGTGTTTCCCATGTTGCGGGATCTGCGCGCTCCCTGCGTGAAATCCAACAACCTCCGCGCCTCCTCAAAATAACCATGATCCACCAACGTGGACAGAGCCTGGGTGTATGCGTTCGAATGAGGAAGATACTGGGCATGATTGGAATCCTGCATGGGGCCCGAGATCAGGGACTCCATGTGCCTTTTGACCACCGGATTTTTCTCGAAGGCCTTCAGGATTGGCAAAGTCTCAACGAGCATTGCCAAGGATTGATCCGGTCCCATTTGGTGGCTTTGCTGGGGGATTTTTTCGAGAAGAGCCGGAATCATTTTTGCGGCATCCTTCTCCTTTGCCAAGGCCTTGATCACGGGTGCCATCATCGGCAAGTTGATGTAGCCCATAGGTGGAGAATCCTTAGCGAGAACTTGACGCCACTCATCGATCACCCCCGGCATGTCCAGCGAGGTTTTGAGAATGAGGGCGGGGCCGATGCCCTGCTGCTGAGGGGATTGGGCTTCCAGTGCTTTGATGAGTTCATCCAAAGTGCCGGTTTTCGTGGCAAGCTCGGAGATTCGGGAGAGTTGATTTTCCTGAAGTTGACCAGGCATACGGTTCATCACCATGTTCATGAGCACATTGCCGATGGTTTGATGTCCCCCCATATACCCATACCGCGGGTTCGAGGATTTGGAGTTCAGAATCATGCGCATTGAGGCGGCCGCACCCTCTTTGTCACCGGCCTGCAGTTGCAACTCCGCAAGACGCATCACCGTCACCAACCCCAAATTCATATCGGCAAGGGACATATCCAAGCTTCGTTTCAACAAGAGAATCGCAAGTTCCTTTTTGTCAGCCTGGACGCACGTTTCGGCAAGTTGGGTCAGCAGTGAAGGAACGGCATGGTTTCCAGTCAAACGGGCAGGCAGGAACATCCGATTAAAAGAGCCCTCATCCAAAGCCGCAAGAGTTTCTGCCAGCAATTGGGCTTCAGCCGGCTCGGAGGCGATATTCACAAATTCCTCAATCGAAAGCCCGGATTTGAACAGTAGATCAGGATCCTTGCGGATTGCTGCACACAAAATTTTGGTGGCAAGGGGTTTGGATTCCGAACGGTTTTGGAGCAAACGGACCGCGTACGCCAAGTTGTCCACCCGATCAGGATGCTCCTCAATGAGCTTCACCAAACGTTCTCCGGCTTTTGCCTTGTTGTCGGATGTGTCGATTTCCAAAAGCCGCAGCGCCGAATCAAAATCTCCGGGGTCATTGCTTAGTTTGGTTTCCAGAACCTCAGCCAAGGTGCTGAGGGAGTCCATGGATTTCAGGGAGTTAATAATATTCTGCCGCAGATTTGCAGCCTGATGATCATCTTTCACGGGGAGCGGTCTCTGCAAAACTCCGGAGGCGAGGCGTTCCGCTTCCTCTTTCTTATTGTCAGAGGCAAGCTTGGAAATTTGCTCACGGATTTGATCGCCCGGATCCCGGCGGGAGCGTTGATTGCGCATTCTGGAAAATTGGGGAATTTGATTGGTGGGGATGCCAAGACTTTCCAACTCGCCGCGAAGGTTCTCGCGAAGCTGCGCGGGGAGCCGGTTGCGGATGAGCTTCTGGGCAAGGTCTTTCGCTTCGGCCACATTTCCCGTCGCACGCAACAACCGGATTTTTCGCAGAGTCCGGATATCAGGGGTTTCGGTCTGTTGGGATTCGGCGAGGTCAATCACCGCAAGCGCATTTTCGGGAGCCTTGTTATTCTCATACATTTCGAGAAGAAAGGCTGCCGACCGGGGGGTTGGGGACGCATCATGGATTTTTTCGACACCCGAAATGGCCGCCTCCCTCTTGCTGGAGAACCAATCAGAATAGGCCAAACCCACCGAATACGGGTCCAAGACTCCCGGGGTCACCCGCTTCTCAAACCAGGTCCGGATTTTTTCTGAGTCTGAAGGGGATGAGGAGGTTTGGAGAAAGGCACGGAAAAGCATGACGGGAAACTCCGCGTCCCCGATGGTGATATCGGAAGTGTCCTGAGCCAGTGAGTTGGCCATGCGGCCTCCGCGATAAAACCCACCTCCAAAGGGCATCCCGACTGGCGTGGTTTGGGAAGCGGCGGCTTCCAGCGCCGATTCAAAAGCTTCCGTGCTGTTTTTGTCGTCTTCCAGAATGGCCTTTCTCAACAAGAGAATTTCCAGCTGTTGGATCTGACTCTGCAAAAACCCGGCAGGCATGGAAGGGTTTGGCGGCGTGTCGGGCAGGGATTTGACTTCATCCAAAATTTTGCGGGCAAGGAGGCGATCCTCTATTTCCATCGCGAGGGAAACCAATTGAAGTTTCAAGAACGGAGCTTCTTCGATCTGGGGATGTTCCAACATCTTCCCGAGAGCTTCCTTGAGGCTCGCTTTTTTCTGTTCGGGAGTTGTGTCTTTGGCGGTGCGGATTTCGGTCAACTTTGTGAACCCCTGTTGCAAAGCGAACGAGGGGTCTGCTTTTGCCACACGCTCTTGGATTTTTTTGAGATCCGGGTTCTCATTTTGTGGCGTCAGAAACGGCATGGAAAGAAACAGCCGGTCAGATTCTATGTCAGCATCTTCCTTGGCGGCTTGGGCCGCGAGGAGTTCCAGCGAGCGCTCCTGATCTCCGATGAGACTGTTGAGGACAGCCATGGATGGGACAGAAAGCCCCGAGCTTTCGAACAATTCCTTGGATTTGTTGGCAAATTGTTCCTCGGTTCCCTGCGCACGCGAAAGCTGGAGCAACATCAGCCAGGCTTTGACAAACGCGCGCTGATTGGGGTCTGCCTGCGAAGTGGCCTGGGGCATTCCCCCATGAAAAATCCTCATCCGGGAACCAAAGCTCCTGCGGTTTGGCTGAAACAGCATTTGCATCGAATTCTGGATTTCTCCGGACATTTGCTGAAGGGCTTGGAGGCGGACCATTGCCAAGTGGGAATGGTGGCGGAAGACTGGATTCATGGGAGCAAAGGCGGTGACGGATTCCACAGCTTCAGAAAACGCGGTGCTGCCCACCATGCCCCAGAGAATTTGCTCAGCTTTTTCGAAGTTGAGAGTCGCCAGATGCTGGTTGGCAATTTCCAAAAGGATTTGCGGATCATCCGATTTGGCTGCGGCGATTTCGGCAATGACGGCATTCGACTCCTCAACAAAACCCGCCCGACGAAGAGCCATCAGAATTGTTCCCCATGATGCAGGATCTTTGAGAACCTCTCCTCGGATTGCTTGGAATTCTGTCAAACCGCGTTCCGGCTCGTTGCTCTGAAACAACCGTTGAATCAACCCCGCCCGGTTTTCATTGCTGGGTTCGATTTCCGCCAATCGGGCGGCAAGACGGAGCGCCTCGTCCTGGTCTCCACCTCGCTCGGCAAGATCCAACAATTTTGACACGGCGGCCGGGTCATCGGGATTGCGGCCAAGGGTTTTGGCCAATTCCTCGCTGGCGCTCAAATAGTCGTCCTGCATGATAAAAATCTCTGCGAGATAAGCCCCATATCTGGAACCACCTTCCTCGCGGGCCTGCTTGGCACGAAGGGAAGCAACGAGGTCATCAAGGGTTCCAGCCTGCATGGCGAGTTCAATCTGACGTCGAAAAATCTCCGTCCGTTTGCTGTTTTGAGTTTCCGCTTCGAAGGCCTCTTGAAGGGCTTTTGCAGCATCTTGGGTGCGTCCCTGCACTTGCAAAAACATGGCTAACTGAAGCCGAAGACTGGAGGGGTCCTCGACATGACGAATACCCTCTTGCAAACGACCGGTGGCATCATCAAACCGACCCGAACGGGCTGCCAGATCGGCATACAAAACATAGAGCGACCCGTCGGCGGGCGAGCGATCAATCAAGTCCGAGATAGTTTCAAGGGCCTCCTCCGGTTTTCCAGAATCGGCCAGAATTTTGGCAGCGGATTTCAGGCTTTCCATGGCAAGGCGGGGATCCGCTGCAGCAACCGCACGCAGAGAGGCGACCTGCTCCTCGGGTGTTCCAAACGTCATCGCAAAATTGGAAGATGCCCGGGCGAATCGGATCGGCTCCGATTTGAATTTCAGAGACTCCAGGGCCATGGCGGCCACCTCACGGTTTGGGGTGGCCAATGCCAACGCAAGCAAAACCGAGGATTGAAGCTCGGATTTTTCGGTGTTTTCGGAAAGCGTTTTTATAGTTTTTTCAGAGGCTCCGGAGGCTTCCAAAAAGGCGGCGTAGCGCTTGATGGTATCTTCCGCAAAAAACTCGTTTTCCGTGGCAGCCCACACTTCGGGCAGGAGCGCTTCCACGCTGGCTGCGTTCTCGGATTCCAAAGCCTGTTTCCATGCAAAATTCAGAAGCTCGGAATCCGTTGGAAACTTTACCCGGGCCTCGGCGATGGTGCTTTGGGAATCCTCCGTGAACTCCAACACCGAGAACAAGCGGGCGAGTGTCAGATAATTTTCGGGCGTTGCCCGGTCGCCTTCAATCAAACCCGTGAGGCTTGATTTTGCGGCTTCTTTGTCACCTTTTTCAAGGTGGTGTCTCGCAATTTTTTGGCGGGCATCGGAG
Organism: Terrimicrobiaceae bacterium; assembly: GCA_040881805.1. Lineage (GTDB taxonomy): Bacteria > Verrucomicrobiota > Verrucomicrobiia > Chthoniobacterales > Terrimicrobiaceae > JAJTZA01. The sequence goes on from JBBECL010000140.1 coordinate 18,958, forward strand.
GCGGTTGGAGTGATTTCCACCAAGCGGTTCCACTCGGTCAGAGCGGCTTCGGCTTCGCCTTTGGCAGATAAAATCTCAGCCAGCATGGCAATCCGCGAGGGGTCTTTCGAATCGGGGGGTGCCAGGCGTTTCCACGTTTGGATGGCTTCAGCACGGCTGGTCGGGTCTTCCGTCCGCCAGAGCAGTTCGCCAAGCAGTGTCAAAATCTCTGGAGAAGCCTCAGCTGGCTTGGCCAATTCTTTGGCCTCGGCAATGGCTTCTGAAACCCGGACTTGGGATTCCAACTGACGAATCAATTGAAACCTCAGCCGGGTTTCCCCCGGTGCCAGATTGCAGGCTTCTTGGAGTCGAGCGAGGGACTCCTCCCCTTTTCCGAGGTCTGCAAGAACGGCGGCCTGCGAGGCCATGGCTTCATAGTCGCCCGGCACGGCGGCTGTTCGCCGTTCGTAATAGGCGAGCAAACCCGGCAGGTCGTCTTTCCGCCGGAAAAGTTCTTCAATCCGGGCCCGCACTTCCCGATTGATCCAGCTCCCCGGACTCGTCTCCTCAAGCGCCAATTCGTAAGTTTTCACGGCTTCGTCGGTTTTCCCTTCCAACTCGGACGTGCGTGCCAGACGTAAGGACGCGGCCACACGACGAAAAGGATCCCGTTCGCTGCGTTTTTGCAGGGCCGTGAAAGCCTCCCTGGCACCTTCGTAATCCCCCACCTCCAAAAAAGCCTCCCCGGCTTCTTCGAGCACATAAGGATCCCCGGGAAAAGCCAGAATGGCTTCCTTCCAAATCTCACCAGCTTTTTTGTGGTCAAAGGATCGCTGATACAAAAGCGCCAAGGACCGCATCAACTCCATGCGAACAATGGAAGGGAGAGCTTCGGCCTTCAGAGCTTGATTGTATGCGGCAGCGGCCTGTGGGAATCGTCCCTCGGTGGTTTCCAACGCAGCCAAAAATTTGGCGGCAGCGACGGGATCTCCGGGCTGAGTCATGGCCTCCACATAAAAGGCCCGGGCCTCCTCGGTGGCCCGCAACCGTTCCGCCAGGAGGCCACGAAGAATCAGATACCGACCGGCATCATCAGGATTTTCGGTGGTGGCGGTTTCCCAGCGCTTTTGGAGAATTTCCAACCCACCTCCACCGCTCGCATACCATTCCACAACCTTGTCAAAACCCATGCCCGGCTGTGGGGAGCGCACCAACATTTGTTCGTAGCGGTCCGCGATGGGCTGGGAATTTTCCTGAGCGTTCGCAGAAACGAGGATTACAAACAAGAGAAGGGCAGCCGTCAGGGTTTCACCGAGGAACCCGCAGGAAATTTTTGTTTGAGGCATCATGGTCTTCATAAGAGGAATTAGGTTGGCCAGCGGCGGATTCCGACATCACATACCAAGCCCATCAAGGCAACAAGCAGAAGCCATGGCCAGAGCTCAAGCTCCATCGAAGCGGTCCGGGTGTCGGTTTGAAAAATCGTGGCCGGGTCGGGAGAATTTGTCCCTCCGGTCTTTTCGGTCAGGGTTTTCAAGAAGTTGGTGTCAGGCGGTTCCAACAGTAATTCCTGAGAATACCCGCGGGACACGGTAAAAAACCGGGCATCGAAGGGCTCCCCGTTTTTTTCCAAAACGATCTGGCCGGAAGTGATCCCCCGCTGAACATGGGGGATGGTGGCAATCCACCGACCGGGAAGAACTTTTTGCAGGGGAATCGAGGAAACCTTGCCGGAGGGGTCCGAAAGCTTGAGGGTGCCCGAAGCATTCGAGGGGAATAGCTCCTCGGAATCGAGCGCATTGACGGTGACCAGCACCTTGTTTGCTTCATTGGTGAGTTCAACTTCGGTGAGTCCCAACGATGCCGGACGGCTCATCCGTCGCAAAAGTTGGGACCAGAATTTTCCGAAACCCGGCCACCGCAACCACTCCACCGCCCAGCGATTCCTTGCGTCTGAGGTGAAAGCCGCCGTGGTCCCCAGGCCATACCGCCACGTGGTGAGCAAAGGGTCTCCGCGTTCCGTGATCAACCAGGTTTCCGACGTTGGTTTGGGTTTTGTTCGCACATATCCCAGCAAGAAGGGGGCCTCATCCCAAGGAACGCCCTCCAAAAAATCGATGGCCCGCACCGGCTTGGCAAGGAAGGGAAATTCTTGGATCGCGGATTTGGAGGCCGTCATGGTCTCCTTGGTAAAAATCTGCGGAATCGTCGAAGGATCGTTGGATTGGTAAGATCGGCCATTCCCCCACTGCGCGATTTGGGTGAGCAGGTTCATGTCCGCTCCCTCGCCAACACCGACCGTGCTGGCGGTGATGTTGCCCCGCACCATCTCGGAGGTCAGCTCATAAAAAGGTCCTTCATTGGAAACCCCGTCCGTGAGGATAATCACGTGTTTGATTTTGTCGTCATTGCCATTGAGCTGACGCAGGGCTTCCTCCATGCCGACAGCAATGTCTGTTCCTCCACCCTCGGTGATTGAGGCAATCTCGGCGGCGATGCTTGCGGTGTTTCCAGCCGATTGAATGGGCACCACCGGATAGGCCTCGGAATCAAAAGCCACCACGGAAATATAATCCTTGGGACCAAGAAGGTCGGCACTGGCTTTGGCTGCCGCCTTGGCCAATTCCATTTTTTCGCCGGACATGCTCCCGCTTCGATCAATGACCAGCGCAAGCGCCAAGGAAGGGGCCTCTTCCTCTTTGGAAAAATCGCAGCTCACGGGAAGCAAATCCTCCACTGGGGTTCGGAAATACCCGCCCAACCCATAAGCCTGGTCTCCGCCCAACATAAGAAGCCCACCCCCAAAATCCCGGACATAGGCTTGGAAGAGTTCCATCTGCTCGCGGGTGAGATCCGAAGCCGGAATATTGTCCATGATGAGACCATCAAAATTTTGAAGATCATCCATGCGGGTTGGAGCGCCCTGGGCCGGACGAACACTCAGTTCGAGGCCTTCTTGACGCAGAGCCCATTCCAAATATCTGGCAGATTCCGGTCGATCCGTGAGAAGAAGAATCCGGGATGGCCCTTCGGAAAGGACAGCCGTTCCCGCCAGATTGTTTTCCGCGATGGTATCCTGATCGGATTCAACCAACACCTCGTAGTGGAGCAACTTTTCGTCCCCTGCCCGATCTTCAAAGGTGATGTCATTGTCCCCGACCGCGAGGTTGACATGACGCGACGACACACGGATTCCATTTCGAAAAAGGCCCACCTTGGCGCCTGTGACGCGTGTGCTTCTCAGGCTGGCTTTGAGGCTCAGAGGCTCATTTTTTCTGACAGATCCCGGCGCGTTCACATGCCGCACAAGCACTTCCGGGAGGTCTGGAGGAATGACCGGGACCGCATGGACGCGGATGTCGGAGGCTCGAAGTGAGTCAATCGCCGGAGGCCCTCCGGTGTTCACACCATCCGAGAATACCACAAGGCTTTTGACACGGCCCGGACGAAAGGCCGCCGATGCCAGGCCAAGGACATTATCCAAACGTGTGCCTCCATTCTCCACCAATCCCGGATCGGCATTTTTGAGGTCGTCGAAGGTTTTAAAAATCCTGCCCTTTTCGCCAAACCCAATCCATGCCACCTCGGCAGAACCAAAATCTGCGGTCTCCAAAAACTTCGATGCCGCTTCCACGCCGGATGCTCCCACACTGGCGCTCTGGTCCACCAATAAGAGGACTTCTTGTTTGGTGGTCGTGGCCATCCAACGCGGTTCGGACAGCGCAAAGATGATGGCGACCACCACAAGGCCACGCGCCAAAAAAGCGGCCAATTTCCTGTGTCCACGCAGCGGGGCGAGGGAACGTTGATGCCACCACCACAGCGCACCCAAAACCAGCAGCAACCACAAGCACTCAGGACGGAGAATCTGCATGGTCAGTCGGTGATCCTCCGGTTGTAGAGATACCATTCGGCAACAAGGAGCCCGAGCCCAACCAACGCCACAATCCACCAACCCGGAAGGGCCAGCCCACTCGGGCCAGCGGAGGGAGCCGCCTCTTCCAGCTTGGCCAAGGGAACCATCGCCGACTCAATCGGGCCGGGCAAAACCCCAGCAGCTAGCTTCAAGTCGTCTGTATCCCGCAAAGCCTGAAACACATTTCCAAGAAAAATAGGAAAAGCGGTCCTGAGGGGGAAATCGGATTCCGTGGGATCAAATCCAATCACCAGCCACTTTGGCTCGCGGTCCCATCGCCCAAAAATCAGTGGGGCATCCATTGCCGAAGCAATCACCTCCGCCCCGGGAGCAGGCTCCCAACGTGAGGCTTTTTCCACCACAACGCTGTTCAAGTCGGCATGACGCGCAAGCAGGGCCGGGCCTTTGGCATGAAGCGGCACACCTTCAAGCATCCCGGTTTTTTCACCCCAAAACCCGCTGCGATCAGGATTGATGATCAGAATGGGAACACCGGGGATTTCATGGGGTGCCCCAATCGCAAGGATCATATCTGTGCCGGGCGGCAAGGCTGACGGCATTTTGTTTTCGATCCAGAAATTGACAAGGGGGATCGAGGAAAGCACGGCCTCCAAGTAAGGGTCAGGCGCACCGATGACCAGGAGGTCCAGCGTCTCAAGCGGAGCCAGTTCACAGCGCGCAAAATCATCCAGAGCAAGGGCATCGATGGTTTCCAACTTCAGCCGGGCTTCAAAAGTTGCTCCCTCTTGGACACTGCCCCGCCAGGTTTTTCGCCAGGGTTGACCCGGTTCACTCGTGACCGGAATCAAATCCATGGGTTCCCCATTCCTGTGGATTTCGAGCGTGCCGGAATACGGCCATGTCGAGACCACCTCGGCATCCAATTGCCAATCCCCGGGTGCGACCGGCGATCTCCGCACGGCAAACAAACTCAAACCCACATTGCGAGCATCCGGCAAAACCAATCCTTCGATGCGGCTGTTTGCGAGAGGCTGATCCCAACTTCCGACCGGCCAAACAGAATCCGAATAAATCTCAATCACCGGATCTTCGCGAAGGGATGTCAGATCACCCGCCAATTCCAAGGCCGGTGATGGGTCTGTTCCATGAGGCAGCGGAGCAAGGCCTTCCACCGCACCGCGAAGAACCCGCTGGGAGGATGTCCACCCTGACAAAATCCGTGGTGGGTTTTCTGCGGTGAGAATGGCCATTTCATCTTGAACCCGCATCCGAGAAATCGCGGCTTGCAAGCGGTCCTGCGAATCCAGCCAACGGCCTGGCGCGGGAACGCTGGCCTGCATGCTGGCCGAAGGATCCACCACGGCCACCACCCGGCGGGGCGCTTTTTGCTCCCAATCAAAAGCCGGGCGAGCGATCGCGGCAACAAGCAAGGCCAGAATCAACAACAGCAGGAGCAAGGACAACCACCGCCTCAGTTTCCGCCAGAAGGGACTGTTTTCGACTTTGGGCTTGAGCGCTTCCCAGAAGAGGAGGGAACTGACATCACGTCGTCTCTGCCGCGTTTTGAGCAGATAAAAAGCAATGACCGGCAATGCCAACCCACCCAACCACCACGCGATGGGGAACAAAAAACTCATCGCACAAACCCTCCGTCAAAAAGCGTGCGACGAAGCACATCCAAGGGGTCCTCACCGGCATCGGCTATCAAGTGAGCCATCCCATGACGGCGGCAATAATCGCCAAGCTGGTGCTCATATTCGGAAACCTTTTTTTGGTATTCCTGCGCCATGGCACGGTCAATGATCAGCGAGCGGGTCTGGCCGGCCTCGACGTCCCGCAGTTCAAACTCACCCAACTCGCCAGCCAGGCATTCGTCCGCATGACGGATCTGAACGATGCCAACTTCATGGCGGGCATAACGCAGGCGATCCAGGGCATGAAACGCATCCTCCAGCGTGCTTCCCCAGGCATCCGTCACCCAGATCACCAACCCGCGCCTTGGGCGTCCGGCCAGCCATCGGTTGATGCCTTCCGCCAGAACAAATGGGTCTGGATCGGTATGGAGGCTTTCGAGATAACGGAGGAGCCTCAGAAATCGTGCCTTCCCACGGCCGGGCGCCCACACACCCTGAGCCTTTGGACCGATGGGGGCCACGCCGGCACGATCCAGATTTGACAATGCCAAATACGAAAGGCCTCCAATGATCTGACGCGCACGGTCAAATTTTGTGGGTTTCCCCCACCCCATGGAGGCCGTGCTGTCGAGCAGAAGATGCACATGCAAGTCCTCCTCCTCTTCAAACAATTTGAGAAGCAAATGACGGCTCCTCGCAAAAACTTTCCAATCGATGGCGCGGATATCATCGCCGGGGCTGATTCCGCGATAATCGGCAAATTCGAGTCCGGCCCCACGCTTGACGCTGCGGCGTTCAGCGCGCTGTCGTCCTCGTGAAAGCTGACGAGCCAGAAGGTGAAGCCCTTCCAGTTTCCCAAGAAACTCCGCGGTGAAGAGTTCGGTCACCGGAAGGGAATCACTCGGCTTCTTTGCTCCAAGCGGCTTCGCAGGAGGTGAGAAGGCCTTGAAGGATGCGGTCCGCGTTGAGTCCATCGGCTTGGGCCTCGAAGTTCATGATCATCCGGTGACGCAGCACGGGAATGGCGACAGAGAGCAGGTCTTGCGATGACACATGAAACCGACCGGCCAGCGCAGCAGAAATTTTAGCGGCTGCCAGACAGGCCTGACCTGCCCGCGGGCTGGCACCATACCGGACGTAACGCTTGATCTCCGGTGTGGCATACGGGGAGTCGGGATGGGTGGCCATCACAAGCCGGACAGCGCGGTTTCTAATCGTTTCCGTCGCCGGGAGGGAGGCCGCCAACGCACGCATCTCAAGCAAATCCTCTCCCGTCATCACCGCCTGGATTTCAGGTTTGGTTGCCGCGGTGGTCAGCTCCAGAATTCGCGAAAATTCTTCCTCCGTGGGATAGGGAACAATGATTTGAAAAAAGAACCGGTCCATCTGGGCTTCGGGAAGCGGATACGTGCCTTCCATTTCCAAAGGGTTCTGGGTCGCAAGCACAAAAAACGGCTGAAGCAGTGGACGGGTCTCGCCCCCGACAGTCACATGACCTTCCTGCATGGCCTCCAGCAAGGCCGACTGGGTTTTTGGTGTGGCCCGGTTGATTTCATCACCCAGCAACACATTGGCAAACACAGGGCCCGGCTCGAAACGAAAATGATGATGCCCATGTCCGTCATCCACAAGCAATGTGGTTCCGAGAACATCCGACGGCATCAGATCAGGCGTGAATTGCACGCGCTGAAACCGCAAATGCAAAGCCGCAGCAATGGATTTAACCAGCAGAGTTTTACCCAGCCCCGGCACCCCCTCCAACAACACATGCCCTCCCGCCACCATGGCCATCACTGTCAACCTCACGGTCTCGTCCTGACCAATCACCACCTGCTGAATTGCGGCACGGAGGGCTTCAAATCGTTCTTGGAATTTCGCGAGACGCGTTTCGAGAGGTTCTTGGCTGGTGTCTTCTTGGGTCATGGGATTTGGGTTTCTGCGACGGGGCGAATGCGTTCAAAATACGTGCGAATGGTTCGGCGATGCGCGAGAGGGATTGCTTCGTCAGCCACGGCTTTTTGGGAAAGTTCGAAATAGTCGGAGATATCGGCTTTGGCGGGACCCCCTGCTGCGGCCGCTGTGCCTGAGTTGGCAGAAGAAACCGTCACCTCGGACTCGCCTTCGCCCAGCATGCCAGTCAGTTTTTCGGACTGCCCGGCTTGCGCCAACTCGGTTTGTTCGCCGAGGGGTTGGCCGTCTGTGCCTTTGCCGGCTTGCAGGCCACCGGAGTTTGGACCACTTGACTGACACAACGACGGCGGGGCCTCAGACGGTTCCCCGCGCAAACGGTTTCGCAGGGCCTCCAACTGCGACTTGCCAATAGAGGCCATTCGTCCACGGGCCTTCATCGTCGATTCTTTGGCAAACTCCACACGCAATCCCCCAACACAAGGTTCAAGTTCTTGATTTGAAGCCACGCCTTTTTGACTGTTCCTCTTGGCGGTGTCCGAGAGTTTGGACAGCGCCGCTGATAGACTGGAATTACCACGGGCTTTTGCTGTTTGGGATTCGTTGGCCAGCATTTCCGCAAGCGCCTCTTTGCGCCGCATCTTGGACTCGCCTGGATTTGAAAGTTCTTTTTGCAGTTTTTCCGCCTCGGCTGCTGCCGATTCGTAATTTTGGTTTCGCAGCGCCGCACTCAGGGCGCCCATACCTTCAAACGCCTCCAGCGCCTCGGCAATTCCCGCAGCTTGGGCGTCCATGCTTTGGGCGGCGAGGCTCTCCTGCAAAGAACTGAGTTTGGCCTCCATTTGGTTCATGGCCAGCATCGCACTCATGGGATCTTCCTGGTCAAGGGCCTCACGAAGCGCCGCCGCTTCCGCAAACACTTTCTTGAGTTCCTGATCCTCGGTGATCTCCACAAATTCTTCCCAATCCTCAAGGATCTCTTCCGCGGCTTCCGCACGTTCGGCCAACATCGCAGCCCGTTCGGCGTTTTCCGCGAGGATGCGATTCCACTGACCCGTCATCACCCAAAACCCGATCAGAGACAAACCAACCGCAGCACCAAGAACAACAGCACTTCTTCGAGGAAAACCAATTTTCCATGAGAGTTTGCGGGCAGCAACCGCTTCGCTGGCACGTTTCCATGCGGCCTCCCGCCATTCCTGAGAGGCACGATCCTCGGGATATTCAGATAGCGAAAGAAGGTCATCATGCAATCCGATCGCCCGGTCGGCACGTTTTGCGACCTCACGGTTAGAGGGCTTGCGGAAAGCAAACGCCAGGACAACCAGAACCGAAACGACCCACAACGTCGGAATCAAAATCAATGCGGCAAGCACCCAACTTTGCGGCAAGGTTACCAGAACACCCAAACCTGCCAGCACAGCCAAAGCAAAGGCCAATCCCAGCAACACCGGCCAACTCAATCGCACCGCCTTTTCCAAAGTCCGCCTCGTTTTGAGCCATTCGAATTCAGGAAAAGCCTTCATATCGGTGAATCCAAGTAACCAACCTCTACGGATTCGCTCTTCCGTCTCCATAGATTCGAAACACCCCGTTTTTGTCCCGATAGAAACCACGTTGGATCACCTCGTCCGAGTCGCTGTCCATGCGGGAGGCCAAGCCAAGGTCGGCCTTTGTCCACTCCTGACTTTTTGCGCGCCCGGATCGGTCCACAACCTTGTCGGCAGGCAGCGTCAGCGCATCATAGGCCGCATCACTCAGCCGGACCGCCTCCATGGCTTTGGCATGAAAAAGCGAGATCCACCACGCTCCGAACGCATCTTCTGCGGTGGTTGGTGTCACTTCGGCCACGAAGTTTCCAGCCTTGGCGGTTCCTTCTTTCAGCCCCACAGAATAAAGGGCATCAATCTCGGCACGGGTGGTCAGAAACCCTGCCAGATAAGCCCGGAGCATGGTCTGAAGGGATTGATCACCGGCTCGCCTGCCGAAGATCCCCAGTTCCAAACCAGCCGGCCTCTCGGGGTCCCCGTAAATATTGAACTCCAGGTAGTCATTGATGCGAAACGACTTGTAGGGCACATTCCTGAAGACTCCGACGTCCACTTTCACTGCAGGGATTTCCACAAGGGATTTGATATGATCATGGGATCTCAGGTCGTTGACGATCACACGCCATGATGGCAACTCGCCTTTTTTGAGAATGCGGGTAAATTCCGTGCCTTGGTCTGGCACATCGAGGATGCGGACAATCCCGCTTTTCGGATAAGCGATTTCTGCATGGCGCTCTTGAAGGATCACCTCGGTTGCGGAGTTTTTAACAATCAGTCCCCGCACCGTTCGTCCATCTTTGAGAACCAAAGAGTCCGGGTCTTGAAAGACCTCGTCTACGGCCCATCCTGCAAGTGGCAAAAGAAAGGCCAGGGCTGCCTGCAAAAAAACGTGGGAAGACTTCATGATTGCCGGATCCTAGGGCGCACCGTAAAGAAGTGCAATCCGTCCCTGACCTCATGAAACATTTTTTCTATGTCCTTCCCGTCGTTTTCACCATGAGTTCCTGCGTGATGCCGCCCAAGGCTTACGAAAAGCCGGCGGCCGCAAAGACAGTCAAAACCGGAAAATTTTGGTGGGGCACTTCCACGTCGAGTTACCAGAATGAAGATCGGGGCGTGGCCGCCGGTTCTCCTTATTATTTCCAAACCGACTGGGATGCCTTTGCCAACGAGGGCCACATCCCACCCCGCGGTGATGAGACCACGTTTTCTTGGAGTCGGTTCGACAAAGACTTGGCCGCTCTCAAAAAGCTGGGGGTCAACCACTATCGGTTTGGCATTGAGTGGGGTCGCGTGGAACCCCGGCGGGGTGTCTACAACGAGGCCGCGATCCGCCAATACGTGGAAATGGCCCGCAAACTCAAAGCCAATGGCATCGAGCCTATCGTGACACTCTGGCATTTCACATTTCCTGATTGGCTCTATGACAGCAAAAATAAGGCGCAGTCAAATTTCCTTCACCCCGATGTCGAGCCTGCGTGGCGGGGGTTTGTGGAGCGGATGAGCGTGACCCTGGCCCCTTATGTTCGCACGTATGTGCCCCAAAACGAACCCAATGGGGCCCTCTACATCGGCTACTTTGGCGGGCACTGGCCTCCAGGCTTGTTGCTCACGCCCGGTGCACTGAAAAAAGCCAACCAAGTCGCGGTCCGAATGTTCCGCGATGCAGCCGGGATCGTTCGTTCCCACCGCAAAGATGCCCTCATCATCGGCATCTACTCGATCCCGAATTGGCGGAAGAACCATTTCCAAGACCCCACCGGATTTGTTTACAATATGATGCAACGCCAGAACTGGGATCACCTCGATGCCGTGGCTGACACGATGGACCTCATCGGCGTGAATTATTATTATTCCCAAGACGCCTCCGCCAGCCGGTTCATTGTCCGACCCCAGGGAGAACTGACATCCAACTTCACCCAAAACGGCTGGGAGATCGATGCCGAAGGATTTCACAAAGTATTGATGACGGTTTCCGATCGCTATGGAAAACCGATCGTCGTGACCGAAAATGGGATCGGCACCCAAAGTGAACACAAAAAAACCCGTTATTATCGCGAGCACATCAACCAACTCCGCCGCGCCATGAACGACGGCGCCGACATTCGCGGCTATTTCCCGTGGACCCTTGTGGATAATTACGAATGGGCCGAAGGTTACGCGGCAAACTTTGGCCTCGCCCGCCTGTCTCCGGACAAACGCTCCCTCATCCTCGAACCCTCGGGTCAGTGGTTCAGGAACTTCATTGCCGCCAACCCCGAACCCTAAGTGAAACTTCCTTCCTTGGAATAAGAGGAAACCGACATCACCGACTTGACTCGCAGCCATGCCCAACCGGGTGGATCGTGCTCTCCGAGCACGATGGCAAACCCAACGCGGCTCCGCCGCCATTTGTTTTTGGAAAGAATCTACCATGAAGGACACAAGAGCACGAAGGAGCGAACCAACAAGGCACTCAA
>JBBECL010000141.1:0-821 GCA_040881805.1 Terrimicrobiaceae bacterium
TTCCATGGTCCCAAAACGAATCCCACCGTGCCAACCCACGCAACGGTCTCTGCCTTGCCGCAACATTTGACGCCGCCTTCGATCGCGGGCTCATCACCCTCGACGACGAATTGCGCGTTCTGCTCAGCCCAAGGTTGAAGACTTTTCTGCCCAACCCCGAACTCGAACGCACCTTCTTCCATGTCGAGGGCAAACGGATCAATCTTCCTGAAAAAAATCTACCTGATGCTGCATTGCTTTCGGAACATCGGAGTATAATTTTTTCAAAACCTCATGCGTAAATTGAAGATAGTCCACGTAGTTTGCGCAGTTATTGTTGATCATGAAGGGCGCTGTTTTGTCGTGAAGCGCCCCCCCGAGAGTCGACTCGGAGGATTGTGGGAATTTCCCGGCGGCAAGATCGAAACTGGGGAGTCACCAAAGGATGCTTTAGTGCGCGAGCTCATGGAGGAGCTTGAGTTTGACGCCTCACGCCTCGCCTCGTTTTGTAGTCTTGCCCCCGTCCGGCATGAGTATGATTTTGCCATTATTGAACTGATACCTTTCCTTCTCCGTTGCCACGAAACGCCGAATTTCACCCTCTTAGAACACACTGATTTCTGTTGGGTCCTTCCGAAGGAAGCGCACACTCTCGCATGGGCTCCGGCTGATGTCCCAATTCTAGGGCAACTGGATTGGTGAAGCTAGCCGGAGTAGAGAAACTGATAGCGAACGGTTTTTGATTGGCATGCTCAGCGTCAATCTTCCATGCCGGAGACCAAGCGGGCCTCGCGGTAGTGGTGGATGGGCATAGGGTGCTGGAGTTGCCAGCGGATGGCGAT
>JBBECL010000141.1:831-4810 GCA_040881805.1 Terrimicrobiaceae bacterium
AAGGAGCGGTAACTTTAGGCACTATTTTTTCCCGGATGCGGGTGAAGAAAAGGATGCGGTAGCCAAGAGATTCGTGATTGGCGTAGATCTGTCCTATTTTGCTGGACTGTGTGGTGTTTGCCATGCTTTCCCAATGCAATAAATCGGACGCGGTCGGGAAATCGCGATACATAGTGGTCTCGGAAAACTGCTTTTCGTTTTTTTCAAAGGTGACTAGGTGAACAATGACCCTCTGGGCCTCAAAATGAATGACACCGACACCTTTAGCACCTTTGCCATTGAACGCGTCCATACCAAACATGGCATTGATCTCGGTGCTGGAATAGACCCCGTGAAGTTCAAGTGTATCGGGTAGACCGGGAAGCTGAGGGGTGTTTGCTGGTGTAAGTGATTGGGCCCAATCCACAACTTCGACCAAATCTTGGATGATCGATGGATTGCGGTGTAGACGCCGAAATGCCTCGGTGAGATTCGTTGCCCCAATGACCTCGGCATTACGATTCCACAGGAGTTGGTAAGCGGGTTTTGCGAGTGGTTCCTGACAAAGCGATTCGAGATCCGATTCGGTAGCTTCGGTGAGCCGCTTGAGCCACTGTAGATATCGCGGGGCTCGTTGAAGAGCAGCCCGCGCAAGGAGCAGGTGTACTTTGAATGGAGCGATGTCGGGATCTTCGGGTGGTGGTTCGTGGCGAGCAATAGCTTTCCAGTGTGACCAACTGTGCTTGGCGAGGAGGTCGATGGGATCTTCGCTCGTGAATTCGATAAAATCGCGGAAGCTGGGCGGTTGATTGGCGGGCCAGTTGGAGAAGGCATCACGGATGCGAAAATCGGAGTTTTGATACGTGCGCCTGATGCTATCAAGTATGGTCTCGCGGGCTTCGCGCTCCAGGGAGATGGCACAACCAGTCGGCAGATGTGGGAAACCGTGTTCAACCTCATCCATGAGGCGCCGGCGCTTGCCGGGAAGGAGTGAGGAAAACCGGAGGTCGTAGCGAAATTCGCGTCGGCATTGACCAACAAAGTCGAGCACAGTCAGGCATTTGTCTTCGCTGGTGCGGCGGAGTCCTCGTCCGAGTTGTTGGAGGTAAACGATGTGGCTCTCGGTGGGGCGCAGGAAAAGCACGCAGTTGATTTCCGGAATATCAACGCCTTCGTTGAATACATCGACAACGAAGAGGATGTTGAGATGCCAGTTGGCGAGATGAAAACGGTATTGCCGACGTGTCTCGGCATCTGTTTCCGAGGTCAGAGCTTCTGCCGCGATACCCGCTTTTTGGAAGCATCGTGCCATGAAGTTGGCATGTTCGATGCCGACGCAGAATCCAAGCGCACGCACGGTCTTACGATCGAAATCTCCGCTGCCGTAGGGGTCGGGGAGGTATTCCCGAAGTTTGTCGAGGATGAGTTGGGCGCGGAGATGGTTGGCGTTGAGGAGATTTTGGAGTTCTCCTTCATGATATTTTCCTCGGTTCCAACTGAGCTGTGAGAAATCCACTGTCGCATCGCTGATGGCAAAGTAGTGGAATGGACAGAGAAGTTTGTCTTGAAGCGCATCCGGCAGGCGAATCTCGGCGGCAACGGGGCGATCAAAGTGAGAAGCCACGCTGGAGCCATCGGTGCGTTCGGGGGTAGCTGTGAGACCCAACAAAATTCGTGGCCGGAGGAGATCAATGATGGGATCGTAGCTTTCTGCTTCGGCGTGGTGGGCTTCGTCGATGATGACATATTCCCAGGCATCAACACCGTAGATTTCGTGGAGGCGTTGTGCGGTGAAGGACTGTATCGAGCAAAAGATGTGGTCCATCGAGTGCGGGCGTAACCCGTCGACGAAGAGTCCGCCGAAATTGCCGTCTTTGAGAACTTGCCGGAATGTGGCAAGAGCCTGTTCGAGGATTTCCTTGCGGTGCGCGATGAAGAGAAGCTTGGGTTTGCGGCCGAGTTTGCTGCATTGGGCAAGGTAGTCAAAGGCGGCAATCATCGTCTTGCCCGTGCCAGTAGCGGCAATGATCAGGTTGCGGAAGTGCTGCCGGGTGTCGCGCGCAAATGCAAGGGATTCGAGAATTTCTTGTTGGAAAGGATGTGGCGTAAGGTCAAAGAGGGTCAGGGGCGTGTAGCCTCCATCGAAGTCGTTGCGCTCCTTGCGGATGGCGTTGCGAAAACGGTCGGGGTGCGTGGGATCGTAAGGTTCGAAAGAGGGATTTTCCCAATACCCAGAAAACTCACCGGAACAGCGCCGGAAGAGGTGCGGAAGTTCGCGTGCTGCGCATTTGACGGTCCACTCAAGGCCGCTTGTCATGGCGGAGTGGGACATGTTCGCGGAACCGATGTAAGCGGTCGAGAGTCCGGATTCGCGGTGGAAGAAGTAAGCCTTGGCGTGCAGGCGGGCCGCATGGGTATCGTAATTGATGCGGATCTCGGTGTTTGGTAGCGCAGCGAGTTCTTCCACTGCGGCGGGGTCGGAGTTCCCCATGTAGCTGGTGGTGATAAGCCGGAATTGGCCTCCTCGGTTTGTGAACTCCTTGAGTGGTTCGCGCAGCAGTCGCATACCTCCAGATTTCACGAAAGCTACGAGCATGTCGCAGCGGTCAGCCGTGGCGAGTTCCAGTTCGATTTCACGTCCGAGCTGAGGGAGGCCGGGCGCACCGGTGAGGAGGGAGGACGCGGAAAGCTCGGTGATTGGACGAGGAGAGGGGAGTGAGGGATCAGATGAAAGTTCTTCCAAAACATCGTGTTCATCACTACAGACGATGCGCTCATTGAGAAGATAGGCCAGTTCCTCGCTCTTGGCAGAAATGGATTCGATGATGGCGTTGGTCAGTTCTATTTGGCGAGCGGGGTCGTTCGGGCCGTAAATTCGGATAGCTTTGGAGAGTTGCCCGGCGAGAAAGCGTGTGAGGTATTCGGGAAGCTGGGCAGGCTCAACTTTGCCGAAAAGAGGAACGATTCCGGTTGTCCTCAAATGTTCGATCTCGCGGATCAGATTCCGGGTAATGAGATCGTCGTAGAGGCCGGGTTTCATTTTGGGTTTCGCATGTCATTCCTCACGCACAGCGCAACCGAATTAGGTCAATACCATGACTTTTAATCTCCCATTGCTGCGGAGAAGTCTCGCGACCTGCGGACACAAGATTACGAACTTGGGTCGGGCGGTGCATGTGGGGAAAGGAAGATTGGCAAGAAATTATCGATGTTGGATTTTTAATTTTGGATAGTTGTAAGCAGGTGTATCAATTTCCGAGAAGACGGGGAATGAAATTTTGGATGGCCGCAATCTGTCGTTTAAAAAGCGGAAAACCTGAAAGCGGAAGCCTGAAACCTGAGTGCTGTGTCGGATGGCCTTCAATCAAAACACAGAACCGGCGCACGGGTGGCGAAGGGGTTGTTGGGGCTCATGGAGGAAAACGGGCTGCCGTAGCGACTGTAGGGGTTGTTGATGCTTGTGGAGGAATAGGGGCTGCCATACCGGCCGTAGGGATTGGAAATGGAATCCGCGAGGTAGGGGTTCGAACTCAGGCGGCCAAGATACGTGCCATCGGCCGCGTAAATCTTCGGGGCGGAGAACGAGTAGGGGGTGATGGCCGGGCGGACGAAGGGGGAAATGCTCTCACATTCCCCGGCGCAAACGGGAAGTGTCGCAAAGGCGAGGAACACTATGAAAAGCTGAAAAGCTGAAATCTGAAAGCACAGACACCCTGACCTCAGCAAGAAGGATTGGAATATCGAGGAAGAGAGGTGAGCCCGGTTTGGTGGAAAATCTGTGTTCACACGGTCGGGACGACCGTGCCCCCTGAGCTTGCGCAGCCGGAAAGCTGTAAACTGACCGACTGTCCGTTTACGATTGGTTGGGAAGATGCGGCTGAGGGCCGTCCGGTGGATTTGCAGGTTTTTTGTGATCATTTCGCCCGCATCTTGTCACAGGGGGTGGGACATCCGCGGGGGTATGGGGGAGTTGAAAAGCTGAAAGCTGAAATACTGAAAC
>JBBECL010000142.1:0-4777 GCA_040881805.1 Terrimicrobiaceae bacterium
GGCAGGTTCAAGCGGGTGATCAACGGGACCACATTGGATCTCAGTCAGTCGGAAGGCCCCTGGATCAATCCCTGTTTATCTTCGCCCTGGTATCAGGAGAGATAGGGGGTCACCCATGAAGCTGTTCTCCCGTCGGGTCGAAAAACAAAAAAGGCCCGGCGTTGCACGCCGGACCTTTGTTGAGGGATCGTGAAAGATAGGGTTAATTTACTAAATCTGGCTGGGTAGTGGCATCAATTCCTGTGGAGTTTGTATTCGTTACAAACCTTATTTGATAAACTTGTCCATCCCCGCCTTTGCGCATGACAACCACACCTTTGTCACCGTATGGTGTAGCATTCACAGTGGGTGGAGTGAGAGGAGTTTTGGCATTAAAATTTCGTGTTGTTAAAAACACAACGCCACTATCTTCCACATTACCAACTTGATAAACGTTAAATGCCGTGTTGCTCGCTGTTGTGATAGCCGCGATGGTAGTAGGAACTGTGACGCGAGGAGCTGCAAACATTTTACGTATATCTGAAGCACTTAAGATATTGGTTAATGAATCACGCCAGACTTTGAAAGTAACTGCCGGAGTGGCATTCGTTCCAGGCCACGCGCTGGCTGCGCCCGCAGCCTCATTTTCCAAGTTGAGATTAAACGTGGCCAACTGCAACTGTCTGGCATTGTTCAACGTTCCGGTGAGCTGACCTTTGACCAGCGCGCCGGCGACGGCGGGAATGGCGAGGGCGGCGAGAATTCCGATGATCGAGATAACGACCAAGAGTTCAATGAGGGTGAAGGCGAGTGTTCTGAGGTTACGCATAAATTTGTATTACAAGCAGAATTTGATGCCTGGCCTTGGTTTTGTCAATGGGAATCCTTCATTTTTCCGGCCGGGAATTTGGTGACTCCGAACGTGTTACGGCCGCCACCCCGCAAAGTGCCTAAAAATGGCCTGCCGTTCGGGCAGAAAAAATCACTTGATTGATGGCGAACTGAAAAGTTGTCAGAGGCTGTTGGCAAAAAAACCGTCAAGGAGCTAGAGGAATCGTCATGAATGCCGTTCGATCGATGACACGGGGAGCAATTCTTGGATCTCAGATCCGCAGGGGTCGTACCATCAACGGAGGGCGCTTCGCGCTTGCGCCAGCCCATCGTCAGTGGGTCGGGCCGGTCAGTCCCTTGGCCACCGACTTCTTCGCTTCATGCGACGGCGGGCAAGGGACTGCCCGGTCCTGCCGGCGAGGAGCGGTTCGTGCGTGTGGCAATCATCCGGCATCCCCCCTCAGAAAAATCACGAGAGAAAGATCGACAGACCATAGCCGAATTCGCAACGTTGATTTGATGTCTGACCCATTCCAACAAGGGCTCGCGGAAGCGTTGCCGGCGATCAAGGCTCTGAAGGGAAATCAACGCAAGGCGGGGGCCTCCCGGGCTTCATTGGAAGCCCTTCGATCCGCCAGTCCCCGCAAATCTTCCATGGCGACCGGTGCCTCTGCTGTTCCCCCGGCCTCGTTCAAAACGTTGCCGGCCCTTCGCGAGGCGGCGCTTGTGTGCACACGCTGCCCGCACCTTGTGGCCTCGCGCAAAGGGGTTGTTTTTGGTGTGGGCAATCCCAAGGCGGATTTGATGTTTGTGGGTGAGGCGCCAGGAGCTGATGAAGACGAGCAGGGAGAACCTTTTGTGGGACGTGCAGGCCAGCTTCTCACCAAAATCATTCTTGCGATGGGGTTCACGCGGGATGACATCTACATCGCCAACGTCCTGAAATGCCGCCCCGACATGCCGGCGGGAGAAAGCGGCAACCGCAAGCCCAAAGCGAAAGAGATGGAAACTTGTCTGCCGTGGTTGGAGCAACAGATCTCCCTGATCAAGCCCAAGGCCATGGTCGCCCTGGGGGCCACGGCGGTCGAAGGCCTCCTCGGGCTGACCGAGCCCATGGGCAAATTGCGGGGGCAGTGGCTCGATTTTCATGAGATTCCGGTGATGGTGACCTACCACCCCGCGTATCTTCTCCGGAATCAATCCATCTCCGAAAAACGCAAAGTCTGGGAGGACATGATGCTTGTGCTGGAGCGGTTGGGCCGTCCGATCAGCGCCAAGCAGAAACGGTTCTTCACGGCAGCCGGCGAATGAAAAAAATCCGGATCTTCCACAACACCGAATACCACT
Source organism: Terrimicrobiaceae bacterium (assembly GCA_040881805.1). Classification (GTDB taxonomy): domain Bacteria; phylum Verrucomicrobiota; class Verrucomicrobiia; order Chthoniobacterales; family Terrimicrobiaceae; genus JAJTZA01. The sequence continues at coordinate 2,158 of JBBECL010000142.1, forward strand.
ACCGGATGCCGGTGCAATTCGGACCCCACCGCGCTTTGGTTCGCCCGCGGGAAGGGCATGACCTCCACATCGAGAGCTCGATTTTTAAAATCGAGCCGGCGGCCTCCGTGCGCTGGGTGCGTGACACGTATGGCAATTCGATTGCGATCCTTGGATTTTCCGATACGGCCAGCCGCTTGTCGATCCGAAGCGAGGTCCTCGTTGCCAACTACGAAGGGAATCCGCTCAATTTTGTGATTTCCCCCGAGGCCGCGCTGTATCCGTTTCAGTATCCCATGGATGAAGCCCCGGAGCTGATTCCCTACCGGCTGGCGAGTTATCCCCGCGACGGGGCTGTCCTGAGGTCCTGGTTGGAAGATCTCTACAAACCCGGGCAGGTGATAGGAACGTTTGACCTGCTTGCGGCCCTGAATGCCAGGATCAACCAAAATTTCACCTATCAGCGGCGCGAGGAGCCGGGCGTGCAAAGCCCGGCAGAAACGTTGGCCTTGGGACGGGGTTCTTGTCGCGACTACGCCGTTCTAATGATGGAGGCCGTCCGACATTGGGGGTTTGGCGCACGGTTTGTCACGGGTTACATCCAGATGAACCACAATCAGCATGGGGCCACCCACGCGTGGACCGAGATCTATATTCCCGGGGCCGGGTGGAAGGGATTTGACCCCACAACCAACAAGGTCACCGGCAATGAACACGTCTCCGTGGCCGTGGCCCGCGATCCCGGAAAAGCGTCACCCATCTCCGGGTCATGGAAAGGCCCGGCGGATGCCTTTGATCGCTTGGAGGTCGAGGTGCGGGTTGTGCAGGTATGACGACCGAGGCCAGCCGCCCGTGGAGATCTCTGGTGCGGGCGATTTCTTATCATACCACCGTCGGATCCCTGCGCGGGATTTTGGCCTTCAGCTCGCGCGTGAGAGTTTTCCATGGTGAAAACTTTCCAGCCACAGGGCCGGTGATCCTCGCCAGCAACCACATCAGCCATTTTGACCCGCCATTCCTTTCCGCCTATTCCCCGCGACCCGTGGATTGGCTGGCGATGAGCGAGCTGTATTCCACCGGCTGGAGCAATACCTATTTCCGTTCCGTGAATGCGATTCCCATCCGACGCGGAGCCCCGGACCGGGCTGCCCTCCGGGAGGCCGTGGCCCGCCTTCAGGATGGGCGTGTGGTGGGCATCTTTCCCGAAGGCGGGATTCGGGATGGCGGGGCTTCCGTGCTTGCGGGTGCCCCCTCGCAACGCGGCCTCTCCATGCTGGCCCGGCTCTCCCAAGCCCCCGTGCTCCCTTGCGTCATCCTGGGCAGCGATCGACTCTACAACATCAAAAATTGGAAGCCGTGGCGGAGGGTCCCCATCTGGATCTGCCTCGGAGAGATCATCCCTCCGGGACTTGAAGAATCGACCTTCTCCGAACGATTGACTGCAAGCTTTGTCACCCTCCGCGAGGAACTTCTCAAGGCCCACGGAGCCACAACCGACGACCTCCCCCGCTCCCCCAAGGAACGGATGCAGGCCGGGTGACACCGAAGAGTAGGGCACGTCCGTCACCTGACCGCCCACGCGTCCTCTGAGACGCAATGCCGACCAAAGGGCCAAACCCCGCCAACAAACAATTCAAAATTCACCATTCAAAATTCTCCCCTACCCTACCCCCTCGCTACCCTCCGCCAAAAAATCTCTAAAAATAATTCAAAATTTACCAAGTTGTGGGCAAAGGATCGGATCACATGGTCGAAGCGCGATCAATGGGACCGCGCCTCGCTTTCTGTCTCGAACAATATTGCAGAGGGATTTGAGCGAGGCACGACGAATGAGCTCCTGGCTTTTTTATACATCGCAAGAGGCTCAGCGGGCGAAGTCCGATCCATGCTCTGCTTTTTCGAGCGCAGGCCTGCGATCGCGGATTTCAAATCTCAAATTTCAGATTTGAAATCCATCGCAGAATCCTGCTCCCGTCAGATTCGCGCTTGGGCGGAAACATTACAGAATTCAGACATCCAAGGAACGCGTCATTTAAATGACAAAACCCGGACGGAGTGGACAAAGCGCAAAGCTCCCGGCCCGGCACCCGGCAAGACGCGAGTGGGAGCGCAAACAAGGAAAGCCTTCTGGATGAATCGCAAGTTGCAGGAACTCGTAACGAGCGGTTCAATACCGCCCGCAACACTCGTTCCCCAGTGCAATGGATGCTCACTCCATGAGATTTGTCTCCCCGAAATGGGGCGCTGTCAGAGGTTTCAGCTTTTTGCAATGCCAGGTATCGAACCTGTCACCTCATAAAAAATCATTCGTTTCCCTCAAACTTTTCTTTAAAATCTACCCATGATCAACAGCTTCCAGCTTTGCGTCGATGCCGCCGCAGAATCTCACTTACAATTGATCCGGATCAACCACGTCAAACCAGACTCACCCGAGCTTCAAGAAATCCTTACCCGCTATGCCACACCCAGCATCAAAGAGCGACTCCTCAGCGATCTCCAACGGGCTGTTTGATCTCAATCTGCCGACGGTCATGGTGGGAGAAGAGCCTCCCGAGCTTCCCAAACCAAGTTTCGAAGCTCAAATGGCCCATGCCTGTTTTCTGCTGAAATCCCAACCTGCTGATTTTTACGCGGCAAGGCT
>JBBECL010000143.1:0-4717 GCA_040881805.1 Terrimicrobiaceae bacterium
TCGAGTTTATCCACCGTCAAACCCGCGTCAAAGCCGATGCGGCCACCTGCATCGCTTTCACCACCCTGTTTGCGCTGGGGGTGGTGATGTTGAGCGTGGCGGAGACCGGCGGCCCCATGCACATTGATGCCGAATGTGTGCTTTACGGGGAGATCGCGTTTGTGCCTCTCGAGCCGCCGGTGGTGCTTGCCGGTCATGAACTCGGCCCGCCTTCGGTGATTCGCATGGCGGGGGTCACCCTCGTTCTTATCGTGTTGGTTTCCATCTTTTACAAAGAGTTGATGCTAACCTCCTTTGACCCCGCCCTGCCCGCTCGATGGGGATAAAAATCGGGTTCTGGCATTACGCGCTCATGGCGGCTCTCTCAATTGTCGTGGTGAGTTCCTTTGAGGCCGTGGGTGCCATCCTCGCCGTGGCCATGCTCATCGTGCCTGCCATGTTTGCGGCCCAACTGACCTTTCACCTGCCCACACGATTTCTGCTCACCGCGCTGCATGCGGCCATCAGCTCCCTTTTGGGATTTCATGCGGCCATCTGGCTGGGTTGTTCCACGGCGGCCGCGATGGTGGTGGTGGGGGCCGTGTTGTTCCTCCTCGCCTGGGCGCTCACGTCCATCAAACGCAAGCCGAGGCTCTTTGAGGGCCTCGACCAAAATTCTTCCGCCTTTGATCCCGTTCAGGGACTGGTCCCCAAATCCCATCCCGAATAAAGCGCGCGCACAAGCCGCAGCGTTCGCTCGCGCGGCATCGCACCGGGCTCCATCTGATTCATCACATAGGCAAAGCCGATCTTGTGAACCGGGTCGGCAAAAGCCAGGGAACCGCCCGCTCCGGGATGTCCAAAAGCGGACAGGCCCGGACCAAACGTCTCACGGATTTTCTGCCCTTCGGAAAGGGGATCCATCATCAGCCCCGCCGAAAACGCCGTCTCTCGTTGCAAAACCAAATCCCAGCCATCCGAGACCCGGGTTTTCAGCTGGTTCATGGAATCTGAAGAAAAAAAGTGTTGCCCCTCCCACTGCCCGTCACACGCCAGCATTCCATAAAATTTGGCAAGGGATGAAGCAGAGCCAATCCCTCCAAACGCCGGATAGCTGCCCGCCCGGATTTCCGGCCTGTTCATGGCCGAGGCCGTGAGCAACCCCGCCGGCGTGGAGAAGGCGGAGTTGGTCGGGCTTCCGGGCTCGGCATAAGCCCGTTCAAACGCGGTTTTTTCACCGGCCGAGGCCGTCAAACGCGGTGGCAACATCTGGGCCACGTTTTCGTTTTCCGGAAGACCAATCCAAAAATCCAAACCCAGGGGATCGCCAAAATGTTTCCGCCAGTAGGCCCCCACCGTCAGTCCCGAAATCCGGCGACAAATTTCGTCAAGGAGGTAGCCGAAGGCCCGCGGACTGTAACCATGACCGGTGCCCGGCTCCCAAAGCGGTTTCTGCGCGGCAAGGGCCTCAGCCACGGCTTGGGGATCATCGAAACGAACGGCACGATCCGTCAAAGCCGCCAATCCCGCCCGATGACCCAACACCTCCCTGATCCGGATGCCGGATTTGCCATTCGCCGCAAAAGTCGGCCAGATGTCGGAGACAGGGGTTTCCATGGAAATCCCTCCCCGCTCCAACGCATGAACCACACAGGCACTGGACGGCCCCTTCGTTGCCGACCAAACCAGAACCCGCGTCCGGGCCGTCCATGGAACCATTCGCTTTTGATCCTGGAACCCGCCAAAAAGAGTCACACATTCCTCCCCATCCCTCCAAACGCTGAGGGCTGCACCACATTCCAGACCCAGAGAAAAATTCTCCTCAAAGGCCTTCTGCAAAAATTCCAACTCCCCCGGAGCACTTGACGTCACCATTTAGAGAAAGTCTTTCACCGACTGCAAGTCGGGATCCAATCGGGCGATCTCGCGGAATTTTTTGTCCAATCCGAAACTGGCCGTCAAATGACGGCGGGCCTCGTCCACATCCCCCAGGACTGCCGCATAACAGCCCAGATTGTAATGGTAGGTGGGTTCTTCCTGAAGGTGGGAAGGGGCCGCAAGCAAAAGCTTACGCGCCTCCGCTGTGCGGCCCATTTCATGCAGACAAAAGGCTCCGTGAATATAACCCGTGACAATCTCCGGCGTGGCGGAGCGCATAGCCTCACAGACATCAAGGGCTGGTTGCCATTGACGGGACCGCATCAGCACAAACAGCTTCAATTGAAGCACGGACTCGCGCTGACGATCTTCGGCGGGAAGGCTGTCCAACTCCCGAAGGGCTTCCCCTGGCATATCCAGCTCAAGATAACCCTGGGCCGCCAACAAAATTCTTTCAACCACCATCCACTCACTTAACGCGATTCCGACTTTCTGCGCAAGGCCCGCAGCAAAGGCTCGCAGGATTCGAGATCGCCTATTAGAAAAACCTATGCTCAATGGAATCTGGCTTGGTCTTTTGCTTGTTGCCGTGGCGCTGGGAGCGCTCACCGGCCAACTCCCGGAGGTGACCAAGGCGGGGTTTGAGGGCTGCAAAACCGCGGTGATGAACCTCGCGCTGCCGCTGGCGGGCGTCATGGCGCTCTGGCTGGGGATCATGCGACTCGCAGAAAAATCGGGTGCCGTTGAAAAGTTGGCGAATGTTTTGCGTCCGGTGCTCGTCCGAATTTTCCCGGATGTCCCCGCCAAACATCCGGCCATGGGATCCATCGTGATGAACATGGCGGCCAACATGCTCGGGCTCGCCAATGCGGCCACCCCCCTTGGATTGCGGGCCATGCAGGACTTGGAAAAATTGAATCCCCGGCCCGGGGTCGCCAGCAATGCGATGTGCACGTTTCTAGCGCTGAACACCAGCTCGGTGCAACTGATCCCTGCCACCGCCGTGGCGATCATGGCCGCCAATGGATCCGTGCAACCCACCGCCATTATTGGCACCGCCCTTTTTGCGACCACCTGCTCGACCATTGTGGGCCTCACCGCCGTGAAATTTTTTGAGCGCCTCCCGATGTTCCGGTTGCCGCCAGTTTTGCCCGACAGTGACGACGCAACAATCACCGTGGCCGACGAACCCGTCGCGACCCCTGCAAATCCGCCCCAAATGGGACCTTGGGGCTCACTGGCCGTCTGGGCAGCCCTCGCAGCCTTTCTTGCGCTGTTTGTGGGAATGACCTTCTTTTCAACCCGCTTCATCGAGATGGCGGATGGAATCCGCACGGCCCTTTCCATCGGCGAGGGGCCGTTTTCATTGGGCGAAGATTGGGAAACCAAACACCCCATCGCACGGGCCGTGGAGGTGATCTCCCTTCTGGCCATTCCTTTTTTCCTCACCATTTTCCCGCTCTATGCCGCCGCCCGACGCGTGCCGGTCTACGAGGAATTTGTGGAAGGGGCCAAGGAGGGCTTTCAAGTGGCGGTTCGGATTATCCCGTTTCTTGTTGCGATCCTCGCTGCGATTGGCATGTTCCGCGCGGCGGGAGGCATCGATTTGTTGGCACGGATTTTGTCACCCCTCATGCAACCCCTGCATGCACCCGCAGAATTGTTGCCCCTCATTTTTATGCGCCCCCTCAGCGGTGGCGGGTCCCTCGGAATCTTTTCCGAACTTGTCACAACCAATGGGGCCGACAGCCTCATCGCCCGCATGGCAGGCACGATCATGGGCAGCACGGAAACCACGTTTTACGTCCTCGCCGTCTATTTCGGATCGGTCGCCATTCGCAAAACCCGTCATGCGGTTCCCGCCGGCCTCCTCGCCGACCTGGCCGGGGTGATCGCGGCCATCACCATCTGTAACATCGTCTTTGCAAAATGACTTGCGGTTCCAGGGCGGAATTTTCAGATGACACTGACCAATTCCCCGGTTGAGGGATCGAAGTATGGCAGCCCGGACCGTTTGCGGTTTTCCATCATTCGGCGGGAGAGTTCGCAGAGATCGTCAAGTGCGATGAGCCTTTCTCGGACGCTTAATGCCGAGCTGACCTTGAGTTGAGCCAGTTCCGACCCTTCGGGTGTAAATTGCTCCCAGCCCATTCCTGATGGATTACAGGTTTTCACTGACATTGTTTTTAAAATTAGCAATTTGGCGAAGCTTTTCAATATCGATGAGGTCACGATCCCTGCCGGCCGCCTCCTTCATGGCTATCAGGGCAGGAATTGCGACAAAACGGGCGGAACTCGCCCCCATGGTTGTGTCCTGAAGTGCACATTCATACTCACGATCAAAATCGAACGGCTCGAAAACGAACACGTCGACCGGAGTTTCCCGGTACGCATCACTCCACAGTTTGAGCACAAGCATTTGTTTTTCGTGCCTCCAAGCCTCCCGCACAGTGGGATCGGAAAACTCTGCGGCCGTAACAGGCTGGGCAGGATGATAACCAACTTCCGCCAGCGCCTCGAGAGCGGCCCTGATGTTCGGCGCTGAAAGTTGAATCACCAAATCAACATCCGTGGTGGCTCGAATGTAACCATGGGCATTCACAGCCAGTCCTCCAACAACAAGATATCGCACACCCGCACCATTCAATGCCTGCACAATTATATCAAAGCTGGTCAGTTTCATCGATAGTTGATCGTAACGCGTTTAAACATGCCGTCACGCATGGAAACTTGTGAAAGGGTGCGATGGCATTCCAGATAGAAGATATCGACAGAATTTCAGGATTCTCAGGATTTTCATGATTTCCGAAAAACATGAAAGTTTCGCACCATCCCACGGCTTCAACGGAGCCGCGCCCTT
>JBBECL010000144.1:0-29606 GCA_040881805.1 Terrimicrobiaceae bacterium
CGGAACCCCGATCACGATCCAATAAAGCCCCGTCATCGTATGAAAAAACAAATTTTGGATTTTGAAAAACCGGTCGCCGATCTCGAGCAGAAGCTGGAGGATTTGATCAGCCACCTGCCCGGCCAGAACATCGACCTGGATCCCGAAGTCCGGGCCATGCGTGCGAAAATTGAGATCACCCGCGCCGATGTTTACACCCGGTTGACCGCATGGCAACGCGTGCAAATCGCCCGTCACACCTCACGGCCCTTCACACTGGATTACGCCAAGGAGGCGTTTGACGATTTTTTTGAACTGAAAGGTGACCGTCTGTTCGGGGATGATGCGTCGATGCCGGGTGGTTTTGCCACGATTGATGGAATCCGATGCATCCTGATCGGCCAACAAAAAGGCCGGGATGTGAAAGAAAACTTGCTCAGGAATTTTGGCAGCCCACACCCTGAAGGTTACCGCAAGGCCCTGCGTTTGATGCGCCTTGGGGAAAAATTTTCGCTTCCCGTGATTTCGTTGATTGATACCCCCGGGGCCTACCCCGGCGTGGGAGCGGAGGAGCGTCACATTGCCGAAGCGATTGCTGTCAATATCCGGGAAATGATGGTGCTGCGCACTCCCACCGTGGCCGTGGTGATCGGGGAAGGGGGATCTGGCGGAGCGCTGGGCATCGGAGTTTCCGACAAAGTCCTGATGCTCGAAAATGCCTACTACTCGGTGATCAGTCCGGAGGGCTGCGCTGCGATCCTCTGGAAACACCGCAAACATGCGCCGGAAGCCGCGGAAGCACTCAAGCTGAATGCCACGGAACTCCTCGAACTTGGCATCATCGACGGCGTTGTTCCCGAGCCTCCCGGCGGAGCCCATCGGGATCCCTCGGCCGCAGCACTGGCCCTCAAAGAAGCGATCTCCTCGGCGCTCAAGGAACTCATGAAAATGCCCACCGACAAATTGCTGGCACGGCGATACGAAAAATTCCGCAAGATCGGCCGGTTCGAAGAGGGCATCTGACGCTGACCTCATGATTGCGGTCATTGGAGCCGGCCTGGCCGGGTTGACATGCGGCAAGGTTCTCCACGAAGCGGGAGCGGATTACTGTGTGCTGGATTCATCCGACGCGGTGGGGGGCCGGGTTCGCAGCGACCGTCACCACGGCATGATTCTGGACCGGGGGTTCCAAGTATTGTTGGATTCTTATCCCACGCTTCGCCGTCATGGAAATCTCAAAACGCTCAAGCTTCAACCTTTCGATTCCGGGGCGTTGTTGTGGGATGCGGGACAATTTTGGAAACTGAGGAATCCTTTCCGTCATCCCCTGTCCGCTCCGGAAACAGCCTTCGGGCAGGCCTTTCCCCTCGCGGACAAGGTCAGGCTTGGCAAAATTGCTCTCACAGCCCTGGCCCGATCGGACCAGGCGCTGCTGCAAGCCTGTGGCGGAACTCACGATGAAGAAACCCTCGCTTTTGCCAGGAAAAATGGCCTATCGCCAGAGTTGATTGAGCGGTTCCTTCGCCCATTTTTTGGTGGGGTCTTTTTGGATAACCGCCTTGAAACGAGCGCCGCGCTTTTTTCTTATTACCTCAAGAAGTTCCTGCTCGGGCGGGCGTTGCTTCCCGGGGAGGGAATCGGGGCGCTGCCCCGTCAGCTGGCTGCCAGCCTGAGACCCGGATCCCTGCGCCTTGAAACGCGGGTCAAATCGCTGATCACGCGAAACGGCCACGTGTCCGGGCTGATGTTCGAGGATGGAGGAAAAATCGATGTGGCCAGCGTTGTCCTTGCCACGGATGCAATCTCTGCCAAACGTCTCGTCCAGGGCGACTCGGCGTCCGCGGACTTTACGCCTGATTTTGCGCCGGTTTGGACGGTGTCGTTCCGGGCCAAGGAAAGCCTGTATCGGGATCGTCTGATTGTCCTGCCAGCCGGACGCAAACGCTTGGTCCGTCATTTTGCCCAAATCACCAACGTGGCTCCCGGTTATTCCAGCGACGGGTCCCCGCTGGTGGTCGCCACCATTTTGGAGCCGGGCGGCCACGCCTCGGCCGCCCTTGCCACCCTCGCCAAACGTGAAATTGCCGAGGTTTTCCCCGACGCAGCCGCCGGCTTGGACGTGGTGGAGATTCTGCGCATTGATCGGGCGGTGTTGCGCCAGCCTCCCGATTTTTTTCACAGAACAAGGCTGACGTCCCCCTACCCAAATCTGATCCTTGCCGGAGATCACACGGCCACAAGCAGCATCGAAGCCGCCATGGCCTCCGGCGAGCGCGCGGCAAAGCAGGCAGTGGAGCCGACCTTGGTATGACCCCCGGGTGTGGTCGGCATGCAGCCTGACCCGCAAATTTCTTACCACTTGCTTCCCGGGGGACTCTGGTTGAAAATGCTCCAATGAGGGCCAATTTCCTACCCAGTGTTTGCATCGTGCTCGCACTTTTCGGGGCTTCTGTCTTCTCCTACGCGGAAGTGCCCCCGATTGTTGGCCACTTGTGTGCGACGGCGTGCTGCTGCACAGACTCCCCAGACGAGAAATCCCAAGGTTGTGATGGAAATTCTTGCGCCGAAGCCTGTCTCCCCTGCGTGACATGTCTTGCGTTTGCAGCCATCAAATCAAGCGGACATCCTCTTGATGGCCTTTCGACGTCCAAGTTTGTTTATAAGAGTGACGACCGATTTGCGCCCCGCCTGGCGCATCTCCCCGACGTTCCCCCTCCCCGCGCCTGATTCGAGCGCCAACAGCCGGGCGTCCTTCGATCTGTGACCGCAAGGACGCGTCACCCTGATCTTGAAAAAATCAAAAATCTCGAATTATGAAAAAATTCCTTCTTGTGGCATCGCTGATCGCGGTTGCGGCAGGCTCCGCCCTCGCGGCGAAAGCGGCTTGCGTCTGTGACAGCTGTGGCGGCAAATGCTGCCCCTGTGCGTGCGAAGCCGGTTGCTGCTAACCGCACCCATTGGCCGGTCCCTGTGACCGGGTTATTCACTGAACTCAACAGTCAACCGCCGGGCATCGATTGGAAGTCTCCAAACGATGCCCGGCTTTTTGTTAGGACCTTGGAATCAGAGCAAGAGTTTGAGGGTTTCGATTTGGAAAGGACCAAAATTCAGGGACACCAATTGGTGTTTGAAGGGAAGGGACTCGATATCCCTTTCGAGCAGGTCGGTTCGGAAGACTTTGCGAACAGGAAGGGTGGTCGTCAGGGTGGCCGGCCCCCGGCTTCCATGGGCCTCGTAAAGGCGAACAATAAGCGCACCTCCTTCCTCGGCAACTTTCACCGACTCGATCACCACGGATGGAGAATCGACGTGGAAGAAAGAGTGGGAGCCGGGCAACTTGCCTTTCTGTTTTTTGATTTCCTTGGCGAGGAGCGGGGAGTTCAGGGCATAGGCCTCTTCGATGACGCGTCCCTCCCGCAAATCCCCGGCGTGCGGGAGAATGGCATAAGTGAATTCGTGATGACCACGATCCGCAAGCGGGTCCGGTGAGTTGGGGGCCCGGAGAAGGCTCAATCGCATGACATCACCCTCGATGTCGTGGCCGTATTTGCAGTCATTCAGGAGCGCAACTCCGAATCCCGGTTCCGAGAGATCCGCCCACTTTTGCGCACAGACTTCGAAGCGCGCAAGATCCCAGCTGGTGTTGTTGTGCGTGGGGCGTTGAAGGTGGCCGTATTGGATTTCGTAGGTTGCGTGCATGGCCCGCACGTTGACAGGAAAGGCGACCTTGAGGAACTTGCGGTCCTCGGCCCAATCCACGGTGGTGGGAAAATCGATGCGGGCCGATCCTGCATGAAGCACGATCTGCTGCTCGATTTGGGAATTCCCGAATTTGCGGATGACGCGCACCGCAGCCCGCAAGGGGCCATCTTCCAGGACTTCGACCGATTCGACCTCATGAAGTTCTTTGGTTTTCTCCTTGTAAAAAATGTCCACATCCCACGCGTCCCAATTGTTGGGGATATCTTCATGCAAGTGAAACACATTGCCCGGGCGTCCCGGGCTGAGAGCTTCGCGGCGGGAGCGATGATCAAACACCGAGGACAAATGACCGGAATTGTTGATGCGCAGTCGAACAATTCCGTTGTCCATGACGATCCCCGAGCGGGATTTTGTGACTTGAACGGCGGAGTCACTGCGGTCGAGAAATTTATCCCGGGCATCGACCACCGTGTATCCCAGCGGCGGAACGTCCACATTCGCCAACCGGCCATCCGGCAGGCGCAGCACCTCGCGGCGGCGGAAGCCGAGCGAGTTAAAAATCAGGAGAGGGGAGGTGAGTCCGGTTGTGTCAATTTGCGGCACAAGGCTTGCCAGCGAGGAGGCCACCACGCTTTCACCCAGCTCCCGGACCGTGGCATAATCGTTGTCGCTGTCTTGATAAACCCAATGAATCGAGGAACCCGGGATGATGTCATGGAATTGATTCAGCAGAACCAGTTTCCATGCGCGGTCGAGGGCCGCGGCATGCGAGGTTGGCTCGGGGTGATCCCTCGCGGTGACATCATAGACGGCGCAGGCGGGGTTGGCGGCAGCCTCTTTGCGCAGGGGAGACAGTGCCAGGCTCAAGGAATCAAAAAGCTCGGCATCGCGAAGAAGAAACTCCGATTTGCGGTTGCCGCGTTTGTTTTTGGCCTGGGTCGTGTAAGTGCCGCGATGGAGCTCGAGGTAAAGCTCTCCGACCCAGACCGGGGTGTGTTTGGAGTCAGCGGCAGCCTTCTGGAAAAAGCTGAGGGACTTTTCTTGGACGAGTTTTGGCAACCCATCGAAATCGTGGAGCCGTCGCGCTTTTTCCAACATGGCAATGCTCGGACCGCCGCCACCGTCGCCGTATCCGTAAACCAGGAGCGAGCGCGTCGCGAGCCCGTGTTCTTTGAAGTTTTTTTGGTTGGCTGCCAATGCGGCGGGGCCGGTGTCGGCATTGTAAGTGTCAGCCGGCGGAAAGTGCGTGAAGATCCGGGTGCCATCAATGCCTTCCCAATGGAAAGTGTGATGGGGAAACTTGTTGAATTGGCTCCAGGAAATTTTTTGGGTAAGGAAATAGTCGATCCCGGCCTTGCGCATGATTTGTGGCAGCGAGGCGGCATAACCAAACACGTCCGGAATCCAGACGTCTTTGGTTTCGACCCCCAGCTCGGTTTCAAAAAAGCGTTTTCCATGGAGGATTTGACGGACCAGCGATTCGCCGGAGGGAATATTACAATCCGTTTCAATCCACATCGAGCCGACCGGTTCCCATTGCCCGCGGCGGATGGCTTTTTTGATGCGTGCCCAGATGTCCGGGTAAAGGTGTTTCATCCACGCGTATTGCTGGGCCTGGGAGCAACAAAACACATACTCCGGGTAGCGATCCATGTAATCCAGCGCAGTGGAAAACGTCCGGGCACACTTGCGGATGCTTTCCCTAAGAGGCCACAACCAGGCCGTGTCAATGTGGGCATGTCCAATCGCGGAGATCGTGTGGGAGGTGTCGCCATTTTTTCGGCTCAACACATCGCGGATCACCTGACGGGCAGGTCTCAAGCTGGACACATCCGCCGCATCAAACCGATTGAGCGAGGCGTTCAGTGCTTCCCGCAACTCCGCCCGCCGTTGGCTCTCCTCAGGCAGGGCCTCCATGGCCTCTGCGGCCACCAAAAAATCATGGTAATAATCGAAGGCCGCGCGATCAATCACCGCCAGCTCCGCCTGCTCCAACCGGAACTCCGGAGCACCTCCGTAATTTGGCAGATTCAACTTCGCGCCGGAGCCATCGGGAGCGCTGGCATTTGCAGCCGCCTCCACAAAAAACTCAAATTTTTCGCCCCCCTTGGCCCGCGCGGCCAATGCGACTTCCGAACGGTGAACATTGATCGCACGAACCGGCTGGCCATTCTGATAAATCAGCCCCTCAGCCGTGAATCCTTCATTGCCCCCGGGCGTCAATCGAATGAGTGCCACGACCTCTTTGCCCTTCCAAGCGGCGGGAATTCTTCCCCAAAACCGGAACCAACAGGTGTCCCAAAGCGCACCCCAGGCTGCCCCAACCTCGAAGGGGCTGTATTTCGCTCTCAAGGCCTTCTCCGCCTCCACAGGCTCGCCCGCCACCGTCCAGGACCCAATCTCCAGCTTCTCCTTCAGTGGATAAATCAACGATTGAATTCTGGGTAAAGCCGAACGGACCCGGCCCTCGGTGATATGGGGATGCTTAAGCATATACGTTTTGGAACTCTAAAACTTGTACCGCACAGTGTCGAGGACAAGCAAGGCCTGTGAACGACGCGGGGGCGTGATTCAAAGTGAGTGCGGGCACTGGCCCCGGGACCGCTGGCGTCCCGTCGCCTCCCCACATTTTTCACAGATTATGGTTCACTCATGATTTTAAGGTCTGCTTTACGAGAAAAGGCGTCACAGGCCAGAGAGAAGTCAGGAGTTCCTCTGGGCGGTGCTTATTTGCGGTCACGCAATCCACCTGCCGCCTCAAGGAGGAACTCCGAACTCGGAAGGCTCTTTCCCCACTGGTTGAAACTTTCCGGGTTGTGGCCTTTGCGCCATTCAGCGCGTTCATTATCGAGTGAGCAAAGGCAGTGCCGGGAAGTAGATACGAAGGTAGCCGCGGTCGATTGCGGCGAGGCGATCGGCCTGGGTGCTCGCGTGGGCGGCGATGAGGAAATCCGGGATCAGATGCTGGCGCGGCCCCCCTTCCTGCCGATAGCGCAAGAACACTTGGCCCGCCAGATAGGCGCACTCGGGTGTGAATGCGTCGTAAATGAGGCAGAGGGAGTCGAACTTGGCATGGGCCTCTCGGGCACCGGCAAAACCCACGGAACATTCCGCAAAGACGACCGGGCAAAGCACCAGGGCTCCCTCCTCCGCCGCGTGAGTTAGAGAGACTTGCCATTTTACCCAGCCAGGCTGCCGTCGAAGAATGCAGATCAGCACGGATGAATCGACGGCGGTCCTCATAGCTTGGGTTTGGCCGGCAATTCTGCCGCGCCGCGCAGTTCATCCATCACCTCATCCATGGACAAGTCAGCCCACGGGTCTTTCCATCCTTTTCCAAAATCTTCCCAAGCTTGGGGCGGGATGGTCTTTGTTGCTTTGAGGAAGGGTGCCGTTTCATCGAATTCCAGGACATCGCCCGCCTTGAGGTGAAGCCGGTTGCGGATATGGATAGGAATGGTGATCTGACCTTTGGAAGTAAGGCTTGCTTTCATTTACTTTAAGTAAGCGGATTGAGTAAGGAATTCAAGCGCAGCATTCAGGACGGCGCTTCTGACCGATTCGCCGCGCCATGTTCCGGCGAAGGAGGTGAAGGGAACTTGGACTTCGATCCACTCGCCTCGTTTTGTTTTAAAGGGAGCCATGAATGCGACTCTCCGGTCGCGGACGCGGGCGTCGGTGGTCAGGCGGAATTGATAGGTGCGCCCGTCGCCCCGCACGCGCAAGGTGATGCCTGCGGCGTTTGAGAGGTCCATCGCATATTGGCTGCTTCGGAATGACGAAAAGCCGCCGTTGTTTTCCAAGGAAAGGTTTCCTCGAAAAATGAGAGTTCCCGATTTGCTTATCGTGATGGTGCCCTGAGAAAGGTCGCCCATCACGCCATCGTTTACCACCTCCCACAGATCAATCAAATAATCCAGCAGCCTCCGCAGACTCCTTGGTCACGCGCTTGCCTGTTTCGTAGAATTCGGGAGCGGCCGGGTCCATGGTCTCTTTTTCGTCATCGATGGTTTGGGTCCACCCAACCAATTCGTCATTCATGAAATTGAACACATCGACCACCGTGTCCGCATTTTTGATTTGGGTGGCCAAGCCTTCGCGGACTTCGAGAACCGAGCGCAGGCTGCCTTTCGGGGTCCAATGGTAGAAGGTGAATGTTCCTTCGCCCTCCCCGGTGGAATCCACTTGCATGACCCTCATGAGGCGGTCGCCGTCGAACCAACCGAGACAGTAGTGACTGCGGTTCGTCCCGTGACCGGGAAGGTCCTTGCGCAATTTTTTCCATGATCCGTCATCGGACTTGGCTTTCCAATCCTTTCGCAAAGAGGCGAAGCTTTCGGGGTCAAGGACCACCTCTTGCAGAGCGGCCAGCTTGGCATCGATGGCGGCACGTTCCTGCTCCGGCATGGATTCATCGGCTGTTTTCGCGGCTTTCCGGGCGTAGATCAAGGCCTCCGCCGATCGTTGCGATTGGGCAAGCACGCCTGCCAGTTTGCTGTAAGCTTTTGCCAATTCGGTGGTGTTGTCCGAATGTTCGGATTCCACGATTTCCACATTTCTGCGGGCAAGGGATCCGGCCTCCTCCGGGCTGCCAAGGCTCATGTAAATGCTTGAAAGCAAGTTGCGGGTTTCGATGGACTGCAAGTCGTCGGGGCCGAGTTGGGCATCCCGGATCGCGAGGCAGCGCTGGGCGAGGTCCAGAGCGGTTTCGTTGTCATCGGCAATAAAAAACCGGCTGGCCTCAATGAACAGAGTGAAGGCATAACCGGTGTCATCGATGCCGACGGCTTTGCCCTGCTCTTCAAGGCGTTCAAGGATCAGTGCCTTGGCCCCGGCCGCATCTCCCTTGGCTTCCAGGATGTCTCCCAAGGTTTCAAAACTTTGCAGGGTGTCCGGCTGGGCTGCGCCAATCGTGCGAATGCGGGCCTCGAGAACTCTGCGGGTTAATGTTTCGGCCTCGTCGAGGTTTGCCGGCGAATCGCTGCGTGTCAGGATCCCGGCAAGGATGGTGGCATTGACGAGAGTCGGCGGGGCATCGGGCCCCAGAGCTTTTTCGGAAGAGGCCAGAGCCCGGCGGGCCAGTTCTATGGCTTCCGGGTAATCGTTCTGATCCTCCCGTAGGAAAACCAATCCCAGCAAAGGATTCAGAGTGTCCTCATGATCCGGACCGAGGGACTTCTCGCGGGCTTTGAGAACCTTGCGGTAAAGGGCTTCTGCTTCGGCGAACTTTTTTTGTGAGCCAAGGGCATAGGCAAGGTCCAACTCACTGGAGAGGGTTGCGGGGGCCTCCGGGCCCGCAACGTCCTCGTTGACTTTTACAACCCTGCGGAACAGGGCAAGGGACTCGGCTTTTTCCTTGTCATCACCGCTGACCAGGCTTCGGGCCAGCGCGAGCGTGGCCTCAACCGTGGCCGGATCCTTCGCCCCCTTTGTGCCTTCCAATATGGCGAGAACCTTCCGGTTGATCGAACGGCCTTCCTCGCGGGGAACAACCCTTGCGAGGCTGGTCATCAGCATCAGGGTGTGGGGGCTTTTGGGACCGAGATCAGGATTTGATTTTGCCCATTCCACGGCCTCGGTGAGGATCGCGGCCGGTTCCGCGCTCATCACGTCCCGGTCGTAGATCGCCATTGCCAGGTTGTTGGCGGCTGCGGCCCAGACTTCGGGATCTTTCGAGCGGTCCAGCAACGCGAGGCGTTCTGTTTGGGCGTCAATGGATTCATTGACATGACCCGCTGCCATTTGCGCCCCGGCGAGGCGCTGCAATGCAGCCGCGAGATCCCGGTTCGCGCCGGTGTCAACCTTGCCCTTGGCACTTTTTTCCGCGGCGCGTCGCAAAGCAGCTGCCATGCCGCCTTTGCCGGCGCGGGCATCCGCCACGGCCTGCCCGGCCTCGGCGATGGCTTCCAGAACCGTGTTGCGCACCTCTTCAACCGGCTGCTTGTTGGCCGCGGCCACGTTTTGCTCGGCCTGCATGGCAATTTGCCTCATATCGCTGCCTCCGGCCTTGCGCAGACGGGTCTGCTCGGCAAGCAATTGTTCGATGAGAAGGCCCTGACGCTCCAACTTGTCATTGGTTGCCGCCAGAACTTTGGCCTGTTCTCCCTGACGGCCCATCAGAACGAGTCCTCCCCCGACCGCAATCACCACGGCAGCAATCGCAACAATCAGGGTGATCCGGCGGCGGCCCCGTTCCTTGGCCAGTTCCTCGCGCAGGTTCTCGACCGAGAGTTGAAGCTCCCGTGTGCGGGAGGAGAGCTCCTCTGGCGTGGCAAACTCGTAAAAGAGTTCATCCCGCTGAAGCAGCCGCGCGCGGTGATCCAACTGCAATTGCTGTTTGTCCTCCGGCTCGGGGTCATGTTTGTCGAACGGGAAATCTTTGGCGCAGAGAAAAACGTAGCACGGTTTCTTCAGCTCCATCGCAATCTCATATTCCATTTGCGTGAAGCTCCGGCGGTCGGGTCCCGGCAACACCGGTTGGGGTTCCGCGCCATAATAAAAACCGGCCAGGTGAACCACCGCATCGCAGGTTTCAATTTTGGTCCGCAGCATGTCGCGGACCGATTTGTAGTCGGGGGGAAAATCATCCTGCACAATCGGCAGGCATTCCATGCGGCGAAGTCCTTCGGAAACCAGCCCGCGCGCCGTGCGAAGATCCCGGCTCGTGGCACTGACAAAAATTCGCGGAACCGGTTGCATTAGCCGCGAAACTAGCAAAGGCCTCCTGAACAGCAAGAGGTTAGTATGACCTCGCCGTCATCAAACAGGAGGAGAAGATGTGATTGTTTGCCTCGACCGCACCCGAAAACCCGTCCAAATTCTTTTTTAAAGCCATGAAAAATCCCGAAATCACCGAGAGTCACAAAAATGTCGTCCAACGGCAGATGCAACGACTCTCATTGCGCAATCCGTCGTGGGGCATCAAAGAAACGGATTACAAGAAACTATATCCATATCTTGCGGTGCAGAAGATCACCTTTCTTCAAGATGACGAAGTCTGGGAACTTCTTCGACCAACGGATTTCCACGAGACCGGCAAGCAGGAGGAACTCCTCGATGCCTACCTAATTCTCGACCAAGGCGATGAGATTGAACTCAAGTTGTTCCAATTCAAGTTCCGCGACAACTACGCGGGCGGCATCTCCACCAAGGAACTGTATGCCTTTGTGGACCGAATGAACCGCGTCTTTCTCCGCTCCGACTTGCAGGACGAGAAAACCTTGGAAGCTTTTGTTGAGGTCCGGCAGGCTGTTGATGAAGCCCGCAAGGCCAACCCGAAGGCGAAACGCGTCAGGATCCAGTGTTACTTCATCGTCAACGGACAAGATGTGAGTCGCACCGATCAGGCAAAGGTGGATGAAATCCGCAACATCTACTCTCAGGACCGGCAAACCTACGGCTTCACTTTCGAAACCTACGGCATCCAGAAGATCTACGATCTGATCACCCAGGGACGCGTCCCAATACCGGGTGAAACCATTGAGGTCCTCACCAAGAGCGGTCCCGAACCGTTCTTACTTCACGACATCGGTAAAAACCCTAACGGCATGCCGCTGCAGGTGGTGGTCGGTTTCGTTAATGTGAACCAATTCACTCGTCTCGTGGATCGCTATAGCAACAACGAGCTGTTCGAGATGAACGTTCGCTATTTCCTCGGAACAGGCCGGGAGGTAAACCGCCGGATTATCGAGACGATTACAAGCAACCAGAGTCCGTGGTTCGGTTTTATGAATAATGGCGTGAGCATCACTGCTGATAAGGTGGTGGTTGATCGCCCTCCCAGTGGCGGGAAAATGCGCATTCATCTGGAAAACCCTCAAATTATCAACGGATGTCAGACGGTGAATGCGCTGTATCACGCCAAATACAGCAAGGGTCTCAAAGACCGCTTCCAAGGCAACTCGTCTGTCATGGTCCGCATTTACGAAATTGACAAAGAGAATCGACCGTTTCTTGATGCCTTGATCATCGCCACTAACTCACAAAACGCAATCCGTCCACAGGATCTCCTTTCCAACGATCCGATCCAGAAAGTTCTCCAGCGGACCATGGGCTCCTATGGGGTCGGTTATGAACGGAAGGCCGGTGAGGACCTGCCCGGCACGGTCGGCCACAAGTCGATTCTCTCCAAAGAAGATGCCGCAGCAGCCTATATCGGCATCATCGAAGGCACTCCATCGAAGCTGAGAAACTCACTCAGCCGACGTGAGTTCTTTAGTCGTGGCGAGGACTACTATCGCGTCTTTGCCCTTATTGAGCCGCAAGACGACGAGAAACCAGAAGATGCGGCCCGGCGTATCGGAGAGGAGACCGAACTTGACGCAACTGGTCGTCGGCGTTGTTTGGAAATTCTGGCTGCGTGGCTTCTGCGTGAGCAATGCGGCAAACGCATCGCAGCCGAAACTGACAAGAAGAAAAAAGGCGCCCTCCGAAAGGCCACCTACTTTTTGGGTTGGCTCATAAAGCTGGCGGTTACGGAAAAACTCGTAGCACTCTTCGACAAACATCAGCAAGATCCAGCCAATCCTTCAGTCAAGGAAGCCTTCGAGAAACTTGCCGAACGTGCATGCGCCGCGTGGTTTGATAAGGCTGTTGAACACTTCCACAAGTCACAGAAAAATTTTATCAAGCAGCACGGAGGCAACGAAGACTCAACCCTCAAAAACACCAAGTTCGTAGAGCTTCTGGCAAACAGCTGGCCAGCCATAAACTGAGTCTTCCCACAAAACAGCTCACCTCGCAAAGCGAACGTCGCATGTTGCTCGACAAACTTGACGACGATTCGACAGCTATCGAATCCCATATTGACACGACCCTCCAACAAAACCTCTGGATCTTCGACAAAGAATACAGCCTCATGGAAAGTAGCCGCCAGCTCCAGACCATTGTAAAAGACTTCACCGACAAAATCTACAAGGCCAAGGACCCGACCGACAGACCCGACCTCTGCGAATCCGATAGCAGCGCCTGTCGCGGCGGTAAGTGGTCAGCGGTTCTTTTTGGGTGTGGGTGAAGGTGTTGGGGAAGGAACGGGGTCCGGCTTGCCAACCAACATCCGCCCGACAAACGTTCCCCCGAATCCCTCCATCTTCGTGCGCAGATCGGTCATGGTCAGAGTTGATTCCTCAAGAAGTCCGTCCACTTTGGTGAGGCTGGTGTCCACTTTGAGGTTCATGTTTGTGACCGTTTTTGTCAGTTCGTCGGTGAGTTTTTGGAGCTGCCCGAGGCTGGCATTCAGCTCCGTGAGGGCTTCATCGATTTTGCCATCCTCGCTGAGTTGGACTCTCAGGCTGGTCGTCGCACCTTCCACATTTTGCAAGGAGGCTGCGGCTGCTGGGACCGATTCGGCCAGTTCTTGGAGAACGGATTTTTCGCGTCCGTTCTGAGGTTCCGTGAATTGGCGGATGGTGGTATCGATCTGATTTCCGAGTTTCACGTATTGGTCCATGATGGCTCCCATGTCATTTTTGGGTTGTTCTTTCATCAGAGGCAATGTGGGGGGTGGTCCGACCTTTGGTTGGACGGCTCTTATGGCATCGGGCTCCCTGGAGAGTTCGAGCATGATGGAACTCGGGACCAGCGCGGATTGGACCACTCCGGCTTTGACCGTCCCGATCGGGGCGAACGGCCATTGGGCAAATTCATTTTTTATCCCGCTAACCAAATAAAATTGTGCTTTGCCATCGGGTCCGATGGAGGGGGTGATTTTGCGGATATGACCGATGACGGCTCCGGCGCAGCGCAGTTCCGAGCGGGGGCCGAGGCCCAGCAGGTCGGAGGATGTGAAATGGATTTCCGAGGACTGGCTCCAGATCCCCAGGCTGTCTTTGCTGATCTGGATGCCGATCCATGCGCCCGCGATGGCGAGCACACAAAGCAGGACGACGATAGTTTGGATTTCGAGTTTCTTTTTCAATGGGATCGGGTGGTAAAAGCCATGCAGTGTTCGTTGGTGTCGGCCTCGTCTCGGCGGAAGAGAGAGTGACCGGAGCCGTGGAGAAGCAGGATATGGGTTGCGATGCGGCGTGCGAAATCCAAATCCTGCGTGGCAACGACGGCCCCCGAAAGCACACCGGTCTGCACAAGACAAACCAGCAGTTCTTCCACGAGCGCCTTCTTGCCAGGTGCCAGCGAGGCAACCGGCTCATCCGCAATGAGGAGACGGGTCGGGCCGGAGAGTGCCCGGGCCAGGGACACGCACCGTTTGTCCCCTTCGCTGAGTTGATGGACCTCCTCATTCTCAAGGTGTCCGCAGCCAAGCAAGCGCATGCGGAGGCGGACTTTTTCCTGGATTTCTCCATTCAGATCCAATCCATGAACAAGAAAGGGGAGAGCAATATTTTCGAAGACGGTCATATTACGAATCAGACCGGGGTGTTGGAAAACGACGCCCACTTCCGAGAGGGCGGCGCGGAGATCCCGGCCCTCCACTTTCACCGAGCCCCGGGGGACGCGCAAATGTCCGCTGAGGTGCGCCAGGAGGAGGCTCTTTCCCGAGCCATTGTCGCCAAGCACGGCCAGAACCTCGCCGGGCATAACCTCGAATGACAGTGGTTCTCCTCCGATGGACAGGCCTTGAACTGAGAGGGCTGGCTTGAGGCTCATTCCAGCGAAAACAACGAAGTGAGCAAAGTGAGGAGGAGGTTCACGATGGTCGAGGAAAAGACGGCGGTTGCCACCGCCGACGTGGTGATTTTCCCAACAAATCCGCTTTCGGCCTTGGCTCCCATGAACCCAAAGAACCCTGCAATGATAGACATCGCCATTGCTGTGATGGCCAACTTTGTCACCGTTAAAAACAGTGCGCCCGAGGTGACACTCGATGCATACGCTGCGGCAAAGGACGAAAAATTCGCGCCGGCAGCTATCCACGCGACGACCCATGCCCCCAGACATGCGGCATAAACTCCAATAACCGCCAGGGCCGGAGCGGTAATGATCAGAGCGATGGCGCGGGGCGCAAAAACCATTTCGGCCGGATTCAGACCCACGGCCTCCAAGGCGTCGATCTCCTGCGATACCCGCATGCTTGCAATGTCGGAGGTCATGCCCACCACACCTTTCAGCACCACAAGGTTGGCGATGGCAAAGGGGATCACAAATTGGACAAAGGCTCCGCCAAGGTGAGGCAGAACCAGCGTTTCAAAGGCCTCCGGACTGGCGGCATGGCCAATGACCCCATACGCCGCCGCCAGGCCGTAAATAAAAGTCGTCAGTGCCGAGGCTCCGGCTGTCCCCCCCAGAAAACCCAAAACCTGACGAACCACCTCCCGATCAACAACCGTCGCCCGCCCGGTCAACACACGTGGCAGAACCCGAATTCCCACCAAAAAAATCGCTCCGAGCAAACTGGCTATGGTGTAGCGGGTTGTCCGCTCGAACGTTGTTGCTGTGGGAGCGGTGGCGTTCATATAGTGGCGCCCGATGACTTACGGAACTCTTCCAGCCATGCAAGATAAATCCCAAAGCAGCCCGGAGAGTATTGATGACGTCGCGCGCGCTGTGGAGGCTTTGGCGCATCGATTGCGGGGGGGCGAAAAAATCCCATCGCGGGAACTGCGCCGTCTTTGGAATCAGCGGCTGCGTTCATTTTGGCGGTTGAATATTGACATCTACCGAGGGATGTCCCGCCGGTTTTTGGAGCAGGGTGACAACTACCTGGCCAGCGAAGTGGCGGACGAAGCGAGTCAGTTTTTTGGTGATGATGTGGTCCTCATTTTGACGAGGGCGCTTGCCACAGCCCGAAGTGGTGCCCCGCAGAGTGCCCAGGCCCTCCTCCGGCAGAAGCAGGCGATTTTATCTGATGCGCAGGAAGCGAACAGCCTGCTTGCACGAACCTTTAAAGATCTTTGGAAATCGTCCGGCGAGGAGCGCTATTTGAAAGAAGCGTTCCGGCTCTACCACCTCGACTACACAACCACTCGCGGCGACCGGAGCTTTCCCGGTGTCAATGCAGCGAGCATGGCCTTTTTCCTTGGCGAGAGGGACGCCGCCCAAAAAATTGCCGGGGAAGTTCTCGAACTCTTGCGGTCCAAACCCGACACCTCAAGTTACTGGGATCAGGTCACCATTGCCGAATGCCTGCTGGTGTCAGGTCAGATCGAACCATCCCGTGCGGCCTATGCCGGAGCGGCGGGACGCGGGCAGGTCGCCCACGCCCACCTTGCGACAACCCGGGGTCAAGCCAGGCTCCTCCTTCGGAAAATCGGCCAAAACGAATCCGCCTTTGATTCCTGTTTCCCGCTTCCCGGCGTGATTGCCTTCACCGGCCACCGGATCGATGACCCCGGCCGCGGCATCCCCCGGTTTCCTGATAGCCTTGCCCCGGTCGTCAAAGAACAAATCCGGGAAATGATTTCCAAATCCGGCGCGGGCTTCGGCTATGCCTCGGCCGCCAATGGTGCGGACATTCTTTTTTTGGAATGCATGCAGGAAGCCGGCCTGGAAACCTATGTTCACCTGCCATTGCCCGAAGAAGACTTTCTTCGCGAAAGTGTTTGG
The DNA here is from genome assembly GCA_040881805.1 of Terrimicrobiaceae bacterium. GTDB lineage: Bacteria > Verrucomicrobiota > Verrucomicrobiia > Chthoniobacterales > Terrimicrobiaceae > JAJTZA01. Next base: position 16,183 of record JBBECL010000144.1, read on the forward strand.
AACAAGGACTCACCGGCATGGCTGGAACGCTTTCATAAAGTGACGGCCAATGCCACGGAGTTCACTTGTGCAAGCCATGCCGGACACGGGGCCTTGGACTTCAGCTATGGCAACCGCCTCATGTTTGGTGCTGCCCGTCAGCGCGCCAGGCAACTGGGATCAGAGCTGCATATGCTTGCGGTGTGGGATGGGATTCCTGCGGAACGAAACAGTGGAGGAACGGGCGATTATGTTACCCTTGCGCAGGAGTCAGGCTGCGTCCTCGAGATCATTCAGATCGGGGAACCTCCCGTGGACCGCGTGACTGTCCCCGCCGCGACGGCCCAAGTTTCCGACCAACTTCTCTCGGTCCTGACACTTTTCCTGCCACCCGGCGAATCCTCCGAATCCCGGGTGGCATCACTCGCCGCCGAGGCCATTCACAGCGAGGTCTCGGACAACCGGATCCGGATTTTTTTTCAGTCACCAGTGGCTGCCGCACGGGCCGCTCTGGCCATTCGGAATCAAATGGCAGAGATGCTTTCCGGGGCTCTCGGCTTACATGTCGGCCCGGCGCGCCTGGCCACCCACCCGCTCACCGGTAAAACCGTTTATCGCGGCCCCCATGGGTTGGTCTCCGATCAGCTCGCAGCCCTCACCCCCGCCGGCTTGATTTACGCCTCCTCCGCTTTTTCTGCTCTCCTGGGACTCCATGATGACACCTCGATCCAGAGCGAATTTCTCGGATATCGAAGCTTGCAAACCGGCCGTGCCAGGGAGCCGGTTTTTCAAGTGATCTCGTGACGGGTGTGATGAAAGATGGGTGAGGTTGCCATGCAGGCCGGGGGGCATGGTCGTCTCGGCCGTGTGGTCTTCTGTGTGCGTGGGGGACCAAACTTGCAACGGGCGAGACGCACCGATCCTGAACTCACCCGCGTTTCATCCCACTCTCTTTTGACCCCCGATTTCAACAAATCTTGACACGCGGCAGGTGCCTGTGATTTCTCACAAATGTTCTTTCAAAAATTGAGCTTCCTGATTGCTCTCGTTCCCATTGTCGCATCTGTGTTGCCTGTGAGCCTCCTTCATGCGGATTCCCCCGGCAAATGGAAGCCAATCGTGGAGGGCTCCAAACGTTCGTTGTCGAATTCCTTCACGGCCACTCTGCTTGGTCAGACCACACCGGTTACCGTCACCTTCCGTTGCGATCCGACCCGGGACAAAGAGAGTTCGGGAACTCTGGGTTTTGAAGTGGCTGTCAAAAATCCTGCCAAGATCAAAGAATTTCCCTTCGAGAGTTTTGAAGGACCCGATGCGGTGGCCGCTCCCGAAGTCCAGGTAACCCTCATCAGCAAGGACCAGCCTCCCCGCACATTCAAAGCCCCCGCCAGCGGGAGCTTCTCGGATGTGGCCATTTTCACTTTCGATGTTTCCGAGGTGAGCAAAAAAGCGAAAAGCGTGCCGCGATCGCTCCTTCAGGCTCTGGCCGGCAGCGACTTTGAAACCCTCAAAATCTCCATCGCACCCCCCGGCAAACCCGATTTGGCCTTGGACCTGACGCTTTCCGTGTCCGGAAAACTCACCGATTTCCAGTCCCTTCTGACCGGGCTGAAGTAACTGTCGCCCCCGATGCCCGAACGTCTCATCCTGGCCATCCTTCTGACTGGGGCCCTCTTCCCGGCACGGCTGTCCGCTCTGGAGTGGGAAATCGAAATGCCGTTTGATGACACCATTTTCCCATCGATGGTGGTTGGAATGAGAGGCTTCATGGACGAGGAGGATCAAAGCGAAACAGAAATTGGTGACCCCATGGGAATGATCGGGGCCTCGATCACGGCCCCGGAAGACGACTTTGAGGTCCGGGTCACGATTGAAGAAACCGACTTTTTCAAAAAATCGTCCATCAAGGCCGTCCTTCCCAAAAAAGGCAGGACCTACAGCGTGATGCCCATCATCCGCTATGAGGTCTCCAACCTTCTCGCACACAAGCAAAAGGGCTTTGATGCGGCCCACGTCATCGTGGAAACCGCCGAAGAAGAGTTCGAGGACACCAAACGTTTTGAAGTGCGGAGCATCAACGATTGTGTCCTCGCGATGAAGCACAATGACGAATTCATCAACACCCGGTTCCTCTTTGCCGCCTACGTCAACGAAAACAATCCCATCCTGGACAAAATCCTCGGCTACGCGCTGAAGGAAGGCTACGTGGACGGGTTCATCGGCTATCAAGGCACCCGCGGCGATGTGGTCAAGCAGGCCGAGGCCATCTACAAAGCTCTGCAGGACATGGGTTTCAAATATTCAAGCATCACGGGCTCTTCCGGAAGCTCGGACAAGATCTTCACCCAGCACGTCCGGTTTGTTGGCGAATCCCTCGACACCAGTCAGGCCAACTGTATCGATGGCACGGTCATGATGGCGTCCCTCTTCATGAAAATCGGTTTGAATCCGGTCATCATCACTGTCCCCGGCCACGCCTTTGTCGGGGTTTACAAATCCACAGCCAGTGAACTCGAATTTCTGGTTCCCATTGAAACAACCGTCATCGGCAATTCCGGGTTTGATCATGCCGTGAAGTTGGGCCGTGAAAGCATGGAAGAGCATGCTGACAAATTCGCAGACCCGGAAGACATGAGTTGCCAGGTCATTGACATTCGCAGCGCCCGCGAATCCGGGGTGGATCCGATCCAAGAGGCTGAGATTCCATAACTTTTCGGAGGTCCTCTAAAGCGGGATTTTTACGCCGGGTTCGGGAATGATCACGTCCGTATCCGGGAGGTCGCGGTGGAGGCGGAGATGAAACCAATCGATGGCGGGGCGATCGCCGTGAACCAGGATGATTTTTTTGGGTTTGAGGGCGATGGCGTAGTTGAGGAGACTCTCGCGGCCCGCGTGTGCGCTGAAATTAAATTCCTTCACCTCACACTCCATGGGAATCCCCGGAAGTTTGGAGTCCAACGCAACCGGATCCCCGCGCTTGGCGGCCCGCAGTTTTCCGGAAGGGGAATCGGGATCGGAGTATCCCACAAAAAAGATGCTCTGTTTGGGGTCTCCAAGAATTTTTCTCGCGAAGATGTTGGAGAGCGTGTTTTCGGTCATCATCCCACTCGAAAGCGCAAAGATGCATTTTTTGCGCGCCGGCATCGTCACCACGTCATTGCCGGAAAGCACATACGGGGCCATCTCCTGCAGCAGTTGAAGCTCCGGGTATTGGCGCTGGATGTCTTCGCAATACGAATCGTAAATGGTGGTCAATTTGGTGCTCAGTCCCCCGATATAAACCGGCACGGAGGCCAACTGGCCTGAAAGCCGCATCCGCCACAACATGGCAAGCAATTCCTGGGTTTTTCCCAAAGCAAAAACCGGAATCGTGACGCTTCCCCCGCGGTCAAAGGCCTCGCTGATGGACTCCGCCAGGCGTTCCTCCTCCTTCGCCCGCGTGTATCCCGGTGGCGTGGGGGAGTCGCCGCGGGTGGTTTCGATGATGAGAACATCCACGCCGCTTTCCGGGAAATCAGCCCCCTTGATGAGGGTCTGATTTTCAAAATTCACGTCGCCCGTGTAGAAAATGGTTTTGCCTTCGAGCTGAATTTTCACTCCGGCCGCACCCAGAATGTGGCCCGCCGGGTAAAATTCAAACACCGCATCTTTGTCCTCCGAAGCCCGCTCGCCCTTGAAGTCATAGGTGATGCGGTATTTGCAGGGCTGCCAGGCTTCGCGGGAGAGCTCCACGCCCCGGTGGGTGAACAGGGGGTAGCTCTGGATGTTGTGCTCCTCTTTCTGGCGCATCATCACATTGACCGAGTTGTGCAGCATCACATCCGAGATCCGGGCCGTGGCCTCGGTCATAAAAACCCGGGCATTGCGTTCACGGCGGGTCAGAATCGGCAGGGCTCCGACATGATCCTGATGCGAGTGGGTCACAATCACGGCCTGGGCGCTGCCTTCGGCAAAGGCACCAAAATCGGGAGCGGAGGTCAGCCCCTCTCGCTTGGGGTGCGAACCCGCGTCCAGAATCACGTGCCTTCCTTTGGATCGCAACAGGTAAGAGTTTGCTCCGATTTCCACGCCGCGGGTCATGCTCACAAATTCCATCCCCCTTTTTATGCCTGCTAAAGCGTTCATGGCACGCACTTTCCTACGCAACTTTTATGCGACGCAGGGGTTCATCACCTATGGCTGTCGATTTTCTCGGGCATGACTGGACACGGGACCATGCGGCCCATTTGCTCGCACGGGCCGGATTTGGGGGCAATCCCGCCGAGATTGACGCCGCTCATCGGGCAGGGGCTACCCGGGTTGTGGACCAGTTGTTGGACATCCGGGAGGATGACGACTTGTTTCCCGCTCTTGAGTCTTTTTCCGACAAGGAAGCACAAATTGCTCTCGCGATGAGTATGCGGGAGACCAAAGATGACCCCACCGCCAACATGATGGCCCGCAAGCAAGCTCGCGAAGCCGAACAGAAAGCCATCTTCGAATTGCGGGCCTGGTGGCTTCAGCGCATGCGCTACTCCGCCAACCCCACCCGCGAAAAAATGGTGCTTTTCTGGCATGGCCACTTCGCGTGCAGCTTCCAGAAAGTCCGCAATCCCCGGTTTCTCTGGCGTCAGAATGAGCTCTTTCGCATGCATGCGTTTGGCAGCTTTCGTGATCTGGCCGGCGAAATTTCGATGGATCCTGCCATGATGCGCTACCTCGACATCGCGGGCAGTTCAAACACCAAGCCCAATGAAAATTTTGCGAGAGAGCTCATGGAGTTGTTTCTCCTGGGTGAGGGGCAATATTCCGAAGAAGACATCCGGGAAGCCGCCCGGGCATTCACGGGTTACCGGGTTAATCCTCTCACGCAAGAAGTGGCCTACCAACCGCGTCGGGCAGACACGGGTGAAAAATCGGTGTTTGGCAAAACGGGGGCCTATGATGCCAAGGGCCTCGTGAATCTGATCGTTGATCAACCGGAATGCGCGCCCTTTTTGGTCAACAAGCTGTGGGCATTTTTTGCAGGCGGAAAACCCACACCCGCAACCGAAAAGTCGCTTGCCCAGACTTACCGGCATTCGAACCACCAAACACGGGCTGTGCTTCGTGCCATGTTTTTGTCCCCGGAGTTTTATGCGCCCGCCGTGATCCGCTCTCAAATCAAAAGCCCGGTCGAGTGGTTGGTCGGAACCTCGAAAAGCCTGGAGACAGCCCTCTCCGGCAACCGTGCCCAACAAAATGCCCTCCGCGATCTGGGGCAAACCCTGTTCGAACCCCCCAACGTCAAGGGTTGGGAGGGAGGCCGTTCATGGATCAGCAGCTCGACGTTCCTCGCGCGCTGCAATCTGGCCGGAACCTTGTTTCTTTCGTCATCGAACCAACCCGGTTCGGCCAATCTCAATGACCTTTTTCCGGACGGCATTCGAAACGACCCGCAAACGTTGGTGGAAGCCTCGGCCACGCGCCTGTTCCTTCAGTCCCCATCCGGGCCGGAAAAAGACCGATGGCTGGCTTTCCTCCATGACAAAGATTTTCCTGCCACCAATGAAACCATTGCCGATCTTCTCCGCGTGATGATGAGTTCCCCCAACTTCCAACTGACATGAATGCCACCTTCCAAACCCGCCGTCATTTTTTGCGCACGTCCTTCCTGGGGGGAGCCGCAGCCTGGACGGTGCCCGCGTTTCTCGAGCGCACCTTCTTTGCGCTGGATGCCGCCGCCGCGCAAACCGCTCTCCAAACCGCCACCGGCCGCGATCACCCGATCCTCGTGGTGGTGCAAATGGCGGGGGGGAATGATGGTCTCAACACGGTGATTCCTTATTCCAATGACGCGTATTACTCCGCCCGTCCCCGCCTGGCCGTCCCGGTATCCGATCTCCTCAAGCTCGATGATCACACGGGCTTGCATCCCGGCTTGGCGGGACTCAAGTCACTTTACGATGAGGGGTTGGCCGCCATTGTTCAGGGCGTGGGATATCCCAACCCCAACCGCTCGCATTTCCGGTCCACCGACATTTGGCAAACCGCCACCGACGCGGACAAGGTGTCTCATCATGGCTGGATTGGGAAATACTTCGATGCCTGCTGCGCGGGGGAGGACCCCACCGTCGGGGTGGCCATCGGCAAACAAGAACCGCTCGCTTTTGCGGCTGCCAACCCGAAAGGCATCGCCTTCAATCAACCCAACCAATTCCGCTATCAGGTCACGGGTTCGGAGGACCCTCAGGGCGTGGAGGATTCCATTCGGGAAATGGGGGCCCAACATGACGATGAAAACATGTCGGGTGCCTCGATCGGCATGTTGTCCGGAGCACAGGCCTCCGGGGATGCGGAGGATTTTTTGCGCCGAACCGCGCTGGATGCCCAAATGAGCTCGGACAAAGTCCGTGAAGTCACCTCCAAGTTTCAAGTCTCGAACCCCTTCCCCAAAACCCAACTTGGCAACGGACTGGAACTCGTCGCGCGGCTGATTGCCGGAAGCATGCCCACCCGCGTGTATTATGTTTCACAAGGGGGATATGACACACACAGCAACCAACTCGGCACCCACGAACGCCTTCTCAAAGATCTCGACGCCGCCCTCTCGGCATTCCTTGCGGAAATGAAATCCATGGGAACACTGGACCGGGTCGTGGTGATGACCTTCAGCGAATTTGGTCGCCGGGTGGCAGAAAATGCCAGTGGTGGCACCGACCATGGGGCTGCGGCTCCTCTCTTTGTGCTGGGTGGCGGCGTCCGCGCAGGCCTGCATGGCTCCCACCCAAGCCTCACCGAACTCAATCGCGGAGACCTGATCCACACCACCGACTTCCGCAGCGTCTATGCCACCCTCCTGGAAGATTGGCTCCATGCCCCCAGCCGCACGATCCTCCAACAACAATTTTCCAAATTGCCACTTCTGGGGTGAATGAAGGAAGAGTTGACGCTCAGAACGTAAGACGCCACCCGATCCTACCCCCCGGCAGAAACTTGGAGGACTTCCACGCGGTCACCGGCCTGAAGCGCCGCTTTTCCCCACTCGGAGCGATGGAGTGCGATTTGGTTATGCTCAATGAGGAGGGTTTGTGGGGCCGGGGAGAGTTGCTCTGCCAACGCGGAGATCGTCTCAGCGCTGGTCTGATGCGGCTTGCCATTCAGCAGAATTTTTATGGCCTTCATGCCGCATTCAAAATGGAGGCATCCCAATCTTTCCAGACCGCCTCCAATCCCAGCGCCCTGAGTTGTTTGGCCACTTCTGCGGCGGAGCGATCATCCGAGATCGTGAACTGAGGTTCAGCGACATCCTCCGAGGTTTCTTGCTGTCGGCCGCGGACGGACAGATGCAAATTCTGGCGGCCCTGGCCCGTGTATCCCCCGGGCTCGGTGTGGCTGCCGGCGCTCATCAGAGTCACGCCCAGCGGCGCCATCACATCCCTCAAATTTGAGGGCTCCCGCGTGCTCATCACAATCCCGACATGCGGGAACGCGATGCGGAAAGCACAAATCAGCTGAATGAATTCGCGGTCGGGCAGGGAATGGGGCGGGTGGAACTCCCCGGCCGCAGGCCGCATCCGCGGCAGGCTCACAGTGAATTGGGCCTTCCAACAGTTTTTCATCAAATAGTCCAGATGCGCGGCCAACGCGAGCGCCTCCTGCCTCCAGGGAGAAAGCCCGAAAAGCGCGCCAATCCCGATCCGGCGAAACCCCGCGTCATATCCCCGCTCGGGACAAGCCAACCGCCAGGCAAAGTTTTTTTTCGGCCCGGCAATGTGAAGCTTGGCGTAAGACTCCTCATCATAGGTCTCTTGATAAACCACCAATCCCTCGGCCCCGGCCCTCACCAGCGGAAGGTAGTCCTTGGTTTCCATGGGAGCCACCTCAATGGCCAGGCTGGGGATAAAATCCGCCAAACTTCTGAGGCATTGATTCAAATACCCGCCCGACACAAACTTGGGGTGTTCCCCGGCAACCAGCAGGATGTTCCGAAATCCTTCCGCCGCCAGATGCCTCGCCTCGCGAACGGTCTCCTCAATCTCCAAAGTCACACGCGCAATCGCATTTTCCCGCGAAAATCCGCAATACACGCAGGAATTGATGCATTCATTCGAAAGGTAAAGCGGCGCAAACAAACGCATCGTTTTGCCGAAATGACGCCGTGTGATGGACGCCGACCGCGCGGCCATCTGACGCAATCCCTCATCAGAAACTGGATCAATCCCCCGCAAAAACTCCGCCAAGCCGGGGCTTGGGTGTTTTTGGGATTGGTTCAGCGCTTCAGGAGTCAACATGACCCCGCCAATCTAGCATCATTCCGCCCCAACGAAACAAGCGTCATTGTGGGATTCCCATGTGCGCATGCACACAGGGAATTTTCCCGTAGCGAAAAACGAAGCGTTTTTCAACCTCCCCACCCTCAAAAAAAACGAACAGCCCAGTTGGTATCCCTCTCACAAGCACCTTCCCCCCCAGGCGATGCTCGCAAATTCCCTGACCAACCGGGCTGTTCACTTGTCATTTTTAAAGCAATCTCCGTGCCAAGTTATTTGAATTTAAACAGGCGCTTGAGATTTCCTTCAACCCGGGCGATAACAACCTGTGCCAAAAATCACGTCAGGTCACCCATCAGCGCTCGGTCCCATCACGTCAGGAATCCCCAAACGCCTCCGTCGGCAAAAAATGCCCGCCTCCGCCAAACGTCAAGTGGTGGCCTCGGCCAAACCCTCCCAGGAATTTTCCTTTGCCCTCAAGCCCGCGGACATTGTCCGTCACCTTGACCGGTTTGTGATCGGCCAGACCGAGGCCAAAAAGGTTCTGGCCGTTGCGCTCTGCGATCATTTTCAACATGTGCGGCTCACCTTGGCGGGCCAGGAGGCCCCCTTTTATCAAAAACAAAACGTCCTCCTCCTCGGGCCGACAGGTGTTGGCAAAACCCACTTGATCCGATCCGCGGCGGAACTGATCGGGGTCCCCTTCCTCAAAGCCGATGCCACCAAGTTCAGTGAAACCGGCTACGTGGGCGGCGACGTCGATGACCTGGTGAGGGATCTGGTTCGCCGGGCAGGCGGCAACGCGCACCAGGCAGGTCACGGAATCATTTACCTGGACGAAGTGGACAAGCTCGCCGGCCGCTCGGAAGGCGGCGGACGCGATGTTTCGGGCCGCGGTGTCCAAACCAATCTCCTCAAGTTGATGGAAGACGGGGACGTGCCTCTTGTTTCGCCAAATGACGTGAATGCCCAGATTCAATCCGCCATGGCCGCCGCCCGTGGCAGCGCACCCGGTGGCCCGGATTCGGTCTCCACACGCAATATTTTGTTTATTGCCAGTGGGGCGTTTTCCGGGCTGGACACGATCATCCGTCATCGCCTTGAAGAAAACCTGCAACCCCCCAAAGGGCGTTCGAAGCCTGCCGAAGGCAAGGACGCCACCACGGGAGATCTGATCCGTTTTGGACTGGAGCCCGAGTTTGTCGGCCGCCTTCCCGTGCGGGTGGCCTGTCATGGCCTCGACGCCGGGGACCTCTTCAATGTCCTCCGCAAAAGCGAAAGCAGCCTCATCCACCAATACGAACGCTCCTTTGCCGCCTATGGCATCAAAATTCGGTTCCGCGATGACGGCCTCCGGCGCTTGGCCGAACTCGCCAAGGAAGAACAAACGGGCGCAAGGGGACTCATGACAGTCCTGGAGCGGACATTCCGGGATCTCAAATTCCGGTTGCCATCTTCCAAAGTCCGAAGTGTCACCGTGACCGCGTCTCTCGTTTCTGACCCGCTGACCGCGCTGAAAGATCTGCTTGGAAAATAACCGTCTCATGCCAGAGGCAAGGCGGACGCACCTCCGAAAGTTGCAAAGCCAGGACAGGCCTCCGGGGTTCGGAGTGCCTTGGAAGCTGGGAAATGCTTTTCTCCCCACCCAAAAACTAATTCCGCCCCTTCGTTCCAAAATCCCGGACGGCGGTTCGCACCACTTCTCCGCTGGCATTTCGGATTGCGAGTTCGGCGTTGCGGGTTTCCCAATCAATCTGAATCGTGCCAAAGCTGAGATCGGCGAATACGTCTCCTTTTCTGAGGCTGTTCGGCTCGCCCGGAAAGTTTTTCCAGAAATGCGTGAGGCCACTGGAGGTGATCTCAAGGAGGGGAGGGGATTCGAGTTGCGAGATTTCGGAGATATGACGGTCCCCGGAAAGAAAGATCACGCCGGGTAAATTTTCTGTCATATCGATCAGGCGCTGACGCGATTGCGGGTAGTCGGCCCATTTTTCGTATTTGTGTTCGGTGGGCAGGATTTGTGAGCCCGAGCAGATGAGGTGCAGGTCGGCCTGGCTCGTGGCCAGCACCTGTTCCAACCATTGCCACTGGGCATCGCCCAAAATGTCGCCATCCGTTTTGCGGGGGTCGCGCTGGGAGCGCACGTCCAGCAAAATGACGCGAACCTGCCGCCCGGGCTCCCCGAAGATCCGGGTGGCATACACCCCGTCTTGCTTCCAGCGGGGGTCGTCTGAGGGCACATCAAGGAAGTCCAAAAACAGGTCCCGGGATTCGGACTTTTTGGCATAATCTTTGCCCCCGTCATTCACCCCGTAATCATGGTCATCCCACGTGCCGAGGATATCGCTGACCTCGCGAAGCTTGGTGTATCCGGGGTTGGTCTTTTGTTTGTCCCACTTGGCTTTGAGCAGGGTCATGTCCGTGGTGTCCCCGTAAATGTTGTCCCCGAGCCAGATCCAAAGTTGAGGTTTCCATGACGTGATGACCGGCCACAACGGCTGCGGCAGATCCTGTTTGTTGCAGGAACCAAAGGCGATACGTTCCAAGGGCTCGGAAAAAGCGGTGAGCGGCACCAGAAGAAGCAGAAGAATCCTTTTCATAAGTGATGATTTCCAAACAGAAAAAGCAAACTGACACATAACACGGTCAGCGCAATGACCACAAGCAGGGTCCCCAGCACATCGGCCTTGGAGGATTTTTCCCGTGGAGCCAGCCAGAAGGCCAGGCCGCAGGTTAAGACGGGCATTGCAAACCAAGTGAGCACGGCCACTCCCAGGACGTTGGTTGTCAGCATTCTGAGAGCCAGGGGCCAGGAATTGATAACCGGGCCAAGCACAAAAGCGATCACCGAGGCGGTGGGATACAAAGCGAGAAGCACCGCAAGGGCCTGTTTCCAGCGGGGGGGTGGAGGGGTTCCCATTCTGGGTGAGCTGAACCACGCCTCCAGCCCCGAAGCCACCCGCCGTTCCCGTAGCTTCTCGGAGAGCCCCGCTTTTCGCTCCAGCAACCGCTTCCGCTCCGGCGAGGCCAGCCAGGCGTCCAACTCGGAAGCCGAGGCAAATCGCACGATGTCCACCCACTCCTCTTGAGTCCCCGGGATGGAGGGAAAGCATTCGGTTCCCAAATAGCCGGGGAATGTCGATTGCGCATGGATGAGGTCCTCCCGCCAGCGCCGAAAATCACTCTCCGCTCCCGGCCGAATCCTTTGGGTGAAGACCACCGAAACCGCCTGCGTCGGACGCTCGTTGTCCGATAGGATCTGCATCGCCGGGGGCTCGGAAAGTGTTTTCGACAGCTGCTTCAAGAGGCCCTGACGCTCCCCGCTCGCAAGCCAGTTTCTCAGTTCGCGATCCGTCAGAAATCGAAAGATAACCACAAACTCGGATTGCAACCCTTCCACGGGCTCAAGCACTTCCATGCCCACAAAACCCGGCTGGGTTTTGACCAATTGGCCAATCGCTCCCTGGTGCTGACGAAATTCCTCGTGTTTTCCAGGAAGCACGTTTTGGGAAATGATCACGGTGGGCATTGGGGATATAGCATGCCGGGTTTGGCGTGAGTTGGCGAGGTTTTAGGCCTTGTTTGAAGTCGGCACCGTCGGCGACGCTGCCCTACCTATTGATTTTCGTATACTCTGGCGCGGCAGCGCCCCATCCTCCTTAATTGGTAGGGCAGGCCCGCCGGGCGTGCCCACTTCTTGGCTTCGACCACGAGGCTGGAAGCCTCGTATCACCCAGTATAAGAAAAACTAATTTTCTGCTTGCGCTTATCTTTTGCTTTTGAGAGTCTCCTTCCAGCGGGAGCAATTCCGCAATCGTTCTTTCCATCAGTAACCAATCCGTCGGCCTAGGAAAGTGAGGTGAAAATCCTCCACTGTCGCGCAAAGGTCAAAGTCCGGGTTCGAACCGGCGGAGAAAACCACACAGCCCTGAAATGGGCAACGGCGTCGCGTCAATGTCCGTGTTGGGGGTAGTCCTTTCGCTACGGGGGAGGGGATTGTCCTTTTGACATTCCCCGTGCTTAAAAAAGGACAACTCATGAAAACAAGAACAGGAACACGGCTTTTGGCTGTGATCGCACTCGCGCTTTCCAGCGCTCACCTCCACGCTCAAGTCGTCGCGACGTTTGACGATATCCAATTTTGGACGGGCACGGGATCCAACCAGGCCGGGCTGATGATCGACTTCCAGGATGGCGAGGCCAAACAGAGTTTTGTTTGGGGCTTCCGTTGGGATGGGATCGCAACCGGTTCGCAAATGCTCACGGCCATTACGGCCGCTGATACCAACCTCTCGATCCAAACCGGAGGGACTGTGGAATCCGGGTTTTTCCTTATTCAAGCCTCTTACTTCGATGGGGTCGTCACTCACGTGGCCACGAGCGGCAACTTTGTCGATAACTTCGATTATTGGGGATATTTTGTGGTGGGTGGCACGGCGGGAGGAACTTTCGCTCCTGACGTTTTTACCCCGGTGACACCCGGTGCCAGCGCAACGTTTCCTGCCGTGTGGGCTGAATCCCCGTCGGGAGCCTCGGCTGAATCGTTTGGGAGCCCCGGACGCTTCCTTGCCAACAATTCCTGGGATGCCTGGAGCTTTGGGGAATTTGGTATCGTGCCATCCAGCGAGGCCTTTGCCGCTGTTCCGGAACCCGGCCCGGCCGCATTGGCCATTTTTGGATTTTTCCTCCTCTCCTATGCGCGAAAAAGGATTCACACTCATTGAACTGCTGGCCTCGACGGCCATTGTGCTGATTCTGGGCACGTTGTTGACCGGGGCCGGTTGGAAGGTTTACGAATCGTCCTCCCTCGCGGTCTCGGCAAACAACATCCGTCAGCTTGCCGCGGGGGCCTCTGCCTATCTGGGTGACAACAACCAGACCTTCTGGCCCTATCGCCAAGCCGTGCCCGGTCGCGGCGTGACGTGGTGGTTTGGATTCGAATCCACTGAGAGCCTCACGGCCGGTGAAGGCAAGAGAACGTTCGATGCCACCAACGGGCCTCTGGCCAACTATGTTCCCGCCGGATTTCGTCCGGACCCCAGCTTTGGGTTCACCGGCAAAGCCTACAAGCCGAAGTATCGCTTCGGATATTTGGGGGTGGCTTATAACGTCCTGCTTGCAGCAGAGGATGGAAATCGCACAAAAGCCTGGCTGGGAGTGGGCAGCCTCTGCGTCTGGGTCAGTTGACCCGCCCGGATCAGACCGTAGTTTTCG
>JBBECL010000145.1:0-4656 GCA_040881805.1 Terrimicrobiaceae bacterium
CCGCAGATCCAAGTTGCCACAACCTATGTCGGGGCTGACGCGCTGACCGTGGAGCAGTCGGTGGCCACACCGATCGAGCAACAAATGAGCGGCGTGGAGGGCATGGAATACATGTATTCCGTGAATGCCAGCAACGGGGCAATGGCGCTCAATGTGATCTTTGGCATCAACACCAACCCGACCACCGACCAAATCCTTGCCCAGATGCGCCAAACCCAGGCGGCCTCGCAATTGCCCACCGACGTGCGCAACTTTGGGGTGACCGTCACCCAGGCTTACGCGTCGCCGCTGGGGGTTTTTGTGCTTTATTCGCCGGACGATTCCTACGACCCGGTCTTTCTGGCCAACTACGCTTATATTAATATCAACGATCCCATGACCCGTGTGAACGGTGTCGGTCAGGTCAACATCTACGGGTCCGGTCAATACGCGATGCGCATTTGGGTGGAACCCGACCGGTTGGCCACGTTGAATATCACGGTCCCCGAGGTGATTGATGCCATCAATGCCCAAAACAATGTGAACCCCGCCGGCCAGATCGGTGGGGAGCCGGTGCCGGATGGTCAATTGTTTACTTACACGGTGAATACCACCGGCCGGCTTGTCAGCGTGGAGGACTTCGAAAATATTATCATCCGCGCATCGTCGGACGGGGCCATCGTCCGCGTGAAGGATGTCGCCAAAGTGACCCTCGGAGCCCAGTATTACAATCTCCGCGGCCGTTTTAATGGCAAAAATGCCGCCATCGTCTGCGTGTATCAACAGCCGGGATCCAATGCCGTGGCGACCATGGGCGAGGTCCGGAAGTTGATGGAACAACTCTCCCAGGAATTCCCCGGCGGGCTTGCTTACACGGTGGCCCTTGATACCACGGAAGCCGTCACCGAAGGGGTGAGGGAAATCATCAAGACCCTCTTTGAAGCGATGGTCCTTGTGATGATTGTTGTTTTCGTTTTCCTCCAAGGGTGGCGGGCGACATTGATCCCGCTGATTGCGGTTCCCGTGTCTCTCATTGGCACCTTTGCCATTTTTCCGCTCTTGGGATTTTCGATCAACACCCTCTCGCTTTTCGGGTTGGTGCTTGCGATCGGGTTGGTGGTTGATGATGCGATTGTGGTGGTTGAGGCCATTGAGAGTCACATCGAGAAAGGCCTCTCGCCCAAAGATGCCGCCATCAAGGCCATGTCCCAGGTGTCCGGCCCCGTGGTGGCCATTGCGCTGATTCTTGCGGCCGTGTTTATTCCGACGGTCTTTATTCCCGGAATCACCGGCGCCATGTATCAGCAGTTTGCGGTCACGATGGCCGTCTCGGTGATCATTTCCGCATTTAATGCGCTGACCCTCAGTCCCGCCTTGGGTGCGCTCCTTCTTCGTCCCAAATCCCAATCGGCTTCCCAAGGAATCCTGGGCAAATTTTTTGGCTCTTTTAACCGGTTTTTCGAAAAAGTCACCAACGGTTATGCGTCGGTTTGTGGAGGATTGATGCGCAAACTGGTCATCGGGCTTGTCATTCTGGGCGTCCTTTCGGTCACCGGCATCGGCATCGGATCCAAGCTGCCTTCCGGTTTTATTCCCGAGGAGGATCAGGGGTATGTGTTCGGGGCTGTCCAACTCCCGCGGGCCTCCTCCCTTCAGCAAACCGATCAAGTCTGTCGCGAGGCCGAGGCCTTGTTGCTGAAAACTCCCGGAGTGGAATACGTGACCTCGGTCGTGGGCTTCAACCTGCTCAGCTCGGTACAGGCCACCTATAATGGGTTTTTCTTTATCACGTTGAAACCATGGGCTGACCGAACCGCCGCCCAACTCCAGGTGGATGCCATCATGCAGCGGATCAACAAGGAATTCTCGCAGATGAGCATGCCCACGGCGGCCTTCGCGTTTCCTCCCCCTGCGATTCCGGGCATTGGAACATCCGGCGGGGTGACATTTATTTTGGAAGATCGCACGGGGGGAGATGTCAAATTCATCGCCGAGAACACCCGGAAATTTATCCAAGAGGCCTCCAAGCGCCCGGAACTTTCCCGGGTGTTCACAACGGCCCTTTGGGATGTGCCGCAAATCTACATCGACGTGGACAAGGACCAGGCCATGGTCCAAGGGGTCAGTCTCTCGGATGCTTACGAAACCCTTCAGACATTCCTTGGCGGGTATTTCGTCAACTACTTCAACCGCTTCGGGCTGCAATGGCAGGTGTATGTGCAGGCCGCCGGGGAATACCGCACGGATATCAAAAACCTCGGGCTGTTTTATGTGACCAATCGGGATGGGGATTCCGTGCCGTTGTCCTCGTTTGTGAATGCGAAGGAAAGCTTCGGGCCGGAGTTCACCATGCGGTTCAACATGTATCGCTGCTCGCAAATCAACGCCTCCGTGGCGGAGGGCTACAGCACCGGCCAAGCCATGGCCGCCTTGGAAGAGGTCTTCAAAGAATCCATGCCCAACGGCATGGGCTTCGATTATTTTGGAATGTCGTTCCAAGAGAAGCAGGCGGCGGAGGGAGTACCACCCACGGCCATCTTCGGGCTGTCCCTGTTGTTCGTCTTCCTGATTCTCGCTGCCCAATATGAAAGTTGGTCGCTGCCTTTCAGCGTGCTCCTCACCACACCCATTGCCGTCTTCGGGGCCTTTGCCGCCCTCCTCTCCCGAGGGATGCAAAACAATCTCTACGCCCAAATTGGACTTGTCATGCTCATCGGCCTGGCCGCCAAAAATGCCATCCTCATCGTCGAATTTGCCAAAGACGAATACGAAAAAGGCAAACCGCTTTTTGAAGCCACCCTCTCCGGGGCCAGGCTGAGGCTGCGGCCGATTTTGATGACAGCTTTCGCATTTATTCTCGGATGCGTTCCCTTGGCCACGGCCTCGGGGTCCGGTGCCGTCTCCCGCCGGATCCTCGGAACCACGGTCATCGGTGGCATGTTGGCTGCCACCTTCATTGCGATTTTTATCATTCCGGTGACGTTCTACCTCGTGGAGAAATTTTTTGTGGGCAAAAAGCATGAGGTGGATTCCGACCCGGTGCTGCCGTTGGAGCCCCCGGCAAAAACCTGAAAAGGCTGGTCCTTCCCGCCGCTTGCAGAAAGAATCCCACACACCATGATCGCAGATATCGGTAAGGTCTTGTTCCACGAATCCACCATCCTGGCCCGGTTGGACGAGATCGCCGGGGAGATCACCTCCGACTACCGCGGACGAGAAATCACCGTGGTTGGCATTCTCAATGGAAGTTGTCTCTTTCTGGGAGATCTGCTGCGCCGGATTCCTCTTCCTCTCAAAGTGGATTGCCTTGCCGTGGCCAGCTACCACGGGGGGACGAAGTCCTCGGGGACGGTGTCCTTTCGTCAGCACGAACTGCCGGATGTGGCCGGACGGCATGTGCTGATTGTGGATGACATTCTGGACACGGGTCGCACGCTGGCGGCCGTGAAACGGACCTTTTTGCACAATGGGTCCGCCGAAAGCGTCCGCTCCTGCGTCCTCCTCGACAAAAATGTCCCCCGGGAAGAGGACGTGTCCTCGGATTATGTCGGGTTCACCATTCCCAACGAATTTGTGGTCGGCTACGGCCTCGACTACATGGGCCACTACCGAAACTTGCCCTTCATCGGCGTTCTCACCGAAACGGCCATCGCCCGCAAGGGGGCCTCCGTGGGATGAAAAGGGGCAAAAACCGCTTGCAAGATGACGCTTCCAAACGCAACGTTGCACCGATGATGCGTCCCCTGTGTCTTGGATTATTCCTGTGGTGTGCCTGCGTTGCGACCAGCTTCGCAAGCTGGAATGTCGTGACCCATGAAGGCCGGCGCTTTGTTCCTGTGGAAGATGTCGCGGCTTTTTACAAAATGAACCAATCGGTGACCGGTCAAAATTCGTTCCGGTTGTTCTCCGCAGGGCGCAGCATCGAAGGCAAGGCCCATGCCCGCGATATCCGCATCAACGGCGTCAAATATGTGCTCTGCTTTCCCATCGCGAGCAAAAATGGCAAGACGCTCATTTCGGCAATGGACGTCACCAAAATCATCGAACCCGTCCTCCGCCCCCAAAAAATCAAAAATGCCACCGCCGTCAAAACCGTGATCCTCGATCCGGGTCATGGAGGTCATGACAGTGGGGCTGTCGGCCCTTTGGGTCGCGAAAAAGAAGCCGCCCTGGATGTGGCCCTTCGTGCCAAAAAGATGCTCGAAGCCAAGGGATTTCAAGTGATGATGACCCGCTCCTCGGATGTTTTTATCCCCTTGGAAAAACGCTCGGCCTTTGCCAACAAATTCAAGAACGCTGTTTTTGTGAGCATTCATTTCAACAAAAGCAAAGGAACCGCCGGGACGGGGATCGAGACCTACTGCCTGGCACCCCGCGGCGTCCCCTCCATGGATGAGGAAAACCTTAGTTACAGCGATCTCAAGCTGCACCCCGGCCATGCCAAGGACCCCGAAAACATCGCCCTCGCGACGGCGGTCCATGCCTCGATGGTTCGTCGCATTGCCCTCCCCGATCGAGGCATCAAACGCGCCCGCTTCCATGTCATAAGAGCCGCCACCATCCCCAGCATCCTCGTCGAAGGAGGGTTCATGAACAACCCCACCGACAGCCGCATGATTTCCGGAGCCCCGTTTCGTCAAAAAATGGCCGAGGCCATCGTCTCGGGTGTGGTGCTCT
>JBBECL010000146.1:0-4634 GCA_040881805.1 Terrimicrobiaceae bacterium
TCCGAAATCAAGGTGGCATGACGGCCAAAAAACTCCAACGTCACGAGGGCCTCCTCGGCGACGGGCAGGTCCGACGTGCCGGCGCAGAGGACGCCCACTTGGCGGGAACTGGTATCCCGCGGGTTGGTTCCCACTGTGAGACAGCGCGCACGATCAAAATATCTGGCGTCAGGGAGCCGGGCTTGCACTTCGGCAAAATGGGCGGAGGTGATTCGTGTCGCGAGGACAGGCTGATCCGCCTCCCGGAGGGCGCAGGCAATCCCGGCCAGTTCCTCCGGAGTCTTGCCACTCCCGAAAATGACCTCGGACCGCCCGCAGCGTTCCTTGCGACCCAAGTCCACTCTCGCGTAACCGAGATCTCGTTCCCCCGTGTTGTTAGCTGACATTTTCATTGAAGAATCGGCGCATGGGGATCATCCCGCTCTCCACAAATCCGTGACGCAGATAGAATCGCTTCACGGGCTCATTTGGGAGATCGGTGAGCAAGGTGATCCTCACAAAATTTTTGCTTTTGGCAAACTCAACGGCGTGTTCCAGCAAGCGCGACCCGTATCCCTGTCCCCGGTGGTCGCAGTGCACAACCAGATCTTCCAGCAGCAGGACAAATCCTCCTTCGGCGGTGCTGATGGTGATCAACAGATTGATCATGCCAATGATCCTTTGCGGCCCGCGAAGCACAAAGATCCTGCCTCGGGAGGGTTGTTCCAAAATCAAGCGCAACCCCCGCAACTGCTTGTCACGGTTTGGGGTGAAGTCGGCCTCTTCGGAAAACAGGTCAAACAACAAATCAGCCAACTCTGGCAGGTCATCCAAGGTGGCACTTTCAATTTGGAGTTTGTCGATCACGGGAAGAAATGAATCAGGTTACCGTAGAAAAAGCAACGATCGGAAGGCCGGGTGTGCCATTAAGTCGGTGCGGTCGCCGATTTTTCGAGGGAGGGGTTGGTTGCGAGAAGTTTGCCGAGGAGGCTGTCCGAATCTTTGGGAAGAATGGTCAGATGCACATCCCCTTCCAACATCTTCTGCGTTTCCAAAATTTCGAAAACGGCATTCAGGATTTCTTCATCCGTGGAAATTTCCTGGATCGCCTTGCCCACGATATAAGGCCGGACGGCCCCGGCCCGGGCAAACTCCACAGCGGCCGTTCGTTCGGCACTGCTCTTGATGACGGCCACTTGGTTGGCCCCCTCCTGCAAGATTGCGGAGGTGACCTGACGGAGGCGGTTCACCACCTTTTGTTCGATCTGCGCGATCATTGCGGCGTCGCGGAAGTGGACCTTCCGAATATAAACCGAACCGAGAGCATAACCCCAGGCCTCGGATTTGGGGGACACCTCATCCCGGACACGGTGGCTCATGCCATGACGGTCCTCCAGCAGGTTTTGCAGAGGCATGTTGCTCAGGCAACGAACGGCTGCATTCCGAACGTTGGCCCGTAAGGACCCGCGAGGGTCGGTGTTTTTGAAGAGAAAATTCTCGGGGTCATGGACACGCATTTCATACCAAACCCCGATGCCCATCGGCGTCCCTTCTTCGGAATTGACCGGTTGACTGCGCAGGTATTCCTGATCAAGGCGAAGATCGACTTTTTTGACACCTCCGAAAAACCGAATCAGCAAGGCCTGCGGGCCCAGGGTGAAAGGCAGCACGTGCAGACCGGGCTCGGAAATGACGCCTGCCACCCGGCCAAACAACAAAAATACGTGCGCCTCGCATTCATTCACAACGGCAAACAAACAAAAAAACCGACATGCCGAGAGAAGCATCGGCACAAAAAACAGCAGAAGCACAAACGTGAGAATCAGCGTGGTCAGGAACGTCATGGCTTTTGAGTGAGGAAGATGTTTCGGGCCTGTTGGTAAAGATCGAGCTTCACATTGCGGAGGTAGCCGTGGATGGCATCCGGGCCGCTTTCCCGCAGGAGGCGGAGTTGTTCGGCCAGCCACCGCAAGGGTTCGACCTCCGCTTCGGCCTTCATGGTTTGAATTTCCACCGCCCGTTTGGATTCCTCAATGCGCTGATCAGCCAGAGCTTGGGCGACACTCACTTCCGAAAAGACTTCGTTGTGGGCGGTGTTGATGGCCGCAAGGGCCGACTCGATTTGCACAGGCGGGTCAATCCCTGTGATCAGGGACGAGTCCAGCTTGATGCCATAGCGGGCTTCGGAAGTCCGGCACTCGCGGTCCATCTCCTCGTTCAAAAGATTCAAATTCTTGCGGAGGTCGTTGATGGAAATTCCCTCGAACCGAAGATCCTCGGGCAAGGAAAGCCCCTCGTTGGATTGCGCCGGTGGGGCTTGGAACGTCGCGATGCGTTCACGCAGCACGGAGACAAAATATCCCATCACATGGGCAATGGGATTTTTTACCCCGAACAAAAACGCATACATGTTGCTTTCGGAAACTCCGAAACGAATTTGACCGGTCACACCGATGTTGAGTTGATCGCGGGTGACGGCTTCCAGCACGGTTCCTCCTTCATTGGCGGTCGGAGTTTCGGGATCATAGGCCAGGCTGGCGGTCACAATCGCAATATTTACCTTGTGAACTTTTTGCCACGGCCAACGGAAGTAGGGACCGCCCGGACCAATCACCTGAAGCTGGGGATAGTTGTAACGCTCCAGGTCCTCGGGCGGCAGCCCCTCGGCGAAAGGCATTTCGGCGGTGGTCGCCGCGCCGATGCGCCGGGCTTTGCCAAAACTCGTCAACACGGCCCTCTCATTCGGAGCCACCGTAAAAAATCCCATCAGCAACGCCCGAAAGCAGACATAAGCCAACGTCCCGAAAAAGATGCCAAAGATGATTTCCAGAAGGGTCATGGTATATCCCCATGTCACTAATCTGCCGTCTCCTTCATGACAAGGATAACATCCCACCCGGCGGGGACGTGGCACAGCTCTGAAAGTTGCAAAGCCACGACAGGCAGGCCTCCGGGGTTCCGGCTTCAGTCCGGCGCCTTGTCGCGCGTTCCCCGGCCCGGGTAGAAACGCCTGAAGGCATTGCGGACCGCGAAGCAAACACTCCCACCGCCGCCTGGCAAGAAGCCGTCGCCTATGCCAACATCTTTGCGGACGAGGCCAATAGGTGCTATGTATTTGCATTTTCCATTGACAGGAAACGCCATTGGCTCATCGTGCCGCTCCATGAGAGTTCATGGTCTTTTTGGGTTAATACTTTTGGCATTATCCCTTGGCCAAATGGTGGCAGAGGATTCTTCCCTCAAGTTTTCGGTGATGACCTTTAATATCGAGAACGGTGGCACCCAGGTGGATTTTGCCAAGGAGGTTGAGGCCATAAAAAAATCCGGAGCAGACGTCGTCGGGATTCAGGAAGCATGGGGCCATACCGCGCGGCTGGCGAGGGAAGTGGGCTGGCCGTATTATGATCAACGTCAGCACATCATTTCCAGGTATCCCCTCTTTGAATCTCCCGACAGCAAAGGACGTTATCTCTACGTCGGGGTGCGGCCAGGAAAAGCCGTGGCGGTGGCAAACATGCATCTGCCGGATGAACCTTATGGTCCGGATCTGATTCGCTCGGGAACACCCGCAGCCGAGGTGGAGAAAGTGGAGAGCATCGTTCGCCTGCCCACGGCCATCCCCTTCGTGGACAAGCTTGCCGAGCTCGCAGGCAAGGGAGTGCCCGTATTTCTGACGGGCGATTTCAATTCTCCCTCTCATCTGGATTGGACGCCACCGACCGTCGGCGTATTGCCCATCCACGAGGTGTCTGTGGTTTGGCCCTCGACCAAATACATCACCGACAAGGGATTTGTGGATTCCTACCGCCAACTTTATCCCGACCCCGTGAAACACGAAAACTTCACCTGGCCAGCCGGCAGACCGTTTGTGGAAGACACTTTTGATGGTTTTAATCCCTCGGAGAATGATTTCCCGGACCGTTTGGATTTCGTATTTACCGCCGGGCCGTCCAAAGTGCTTTCGAGCAAGGTGGTGGGAGAACCTGAATACAAGGGTTCCGAGATTCACGTCAGCCCGTGGCCTTCCGATCACCGGGCGGTGGTGTCCGAATTCGAGGTGGTTCCCGTGGATCTGCCGAAGGATGTCAAACCGGCTTCGGACCGGATTCTGGATGAAAAGGCCGTGCCGGAGGTCGCCGTGGCAAAGGCGGAACTTCAAGCGGGGGAGCCGCTTGTGGTCACTTGGAATAATGCTCCGGGCAACCGCTTCGACTACATACGAATCACGCCGGTCGGAAGCAAACGGCTTGCCTGGGGTGAGGCCATTCGCCTTTACACCCGGGGTGAGCATGAGGGAACCGTCACTTATGACGATTCAACAGTAAAGGGCAACTGGCTGGACTGGTATAAATCTGACGATGGACACTGGCCACTCAAGCCCGGAGAATATGACATCAAACTCATGCTTGATGACGGATTTACCGAACTGGCCGCCACGAAAGTCCGCATTCGCTGAAGCGCTATTGAGGGCATTGACAATCCGTGCCTCCGGTCCAAATGGGGGCGGGAACTTGGTAGTAGCCGGTGAGAATATTTGAGCAAAGCGCAAAAAGCCGGTGGCGGAACTCCGTGCCCTCACGCTGGCCTGCGTCAATCCGCTCCTCCAGCATTCCGAACTGGCGGGAACGATTCTTTACGATCCGACCGAACCCGCC
>JBBECL010000147.1:0-4622 GCA_040881805.1 Terrimicrobiaceae bacterium
CCCCCGACGTGCCCGGCCGGGCGCAGATGTCCCCCAGCAAATATCCCGCATAACTCCTCGCGTTTTCCGTCGAGGACGGGGGGACGATCACAGAATCCCAAGCCCCCCCCTTTCACACCCTGAGAACCGAATACACGGTGGAGGGCGAAGCCGGCCAGGTGCGGATCGTCGATGTGGCCATCGCCAATGACACCACGGGAACCCTCTACTTCTTTGCCTGGCAGGCGCCCGACAGCGAGGCCGGGACCCTCTCGGAGCTTCGCGAAAACATCATCACATCCCTCACCTTCGATCCCGCGCTCTGACCGGCGACCTTCTCTTTCGTATGCGCCCCCTGCTTCTTTTGCTCCTGCTCCCCGCAGTGCTCCTGGCCAAGGAGATGGCCCAGCCCCCGCTCCCAACCATCACCTTAAAGCTCGGTGCGCATTCCCTGAGAGCCGAAGTGGCTGATGAGGCTCACGAGCAGGTGATGGGGCTCATGTTTCGCGAAACCCTTGAGGATGATGCCGGTATGCTTTTTGTGATGCCACGCGTGGCACCCGCTGCGTTCTGGATGAAAAATACGCCCCTTCCCCTCTCCATCGCGTATATCAGCCCGGCCGGGGTCATTTTGGAAATCCACGACCTCGAACCGCATGTGGAAAAACCCGTGCGCAGCCGCTTCCCCAACATCGCCTACGCCCTCGAGGTTCGAAGAGGTTGGTTCTCGGACAAAGAAATCCTGCCCGGCACAAAAATCGCGGGCCTCCCTGTTCCTTCCCCCCGGAATTAAAAACCGCCCTCCCGTAGAGGAATTTGGAACAAATTTCTTGCCCAAACTTCCCCCTCCTCAAGCGACGGACGGCGAGGGGCCGCCATCCCTTGTCGGATCAAAGATTCTGCAAAAAAAATCAGCCCGGTCATTTCTGAGCCGGGCTGATTTCAAACCAACAAGGGAAAATCGATTCTACGAGCTTGGAGGAGGATTGTCGGGAGAACCACCGCCACCGCCATCGCCGTCATCATCACCGCCGCCTCCGCCACCACCCCCGCCGCCGAATTGGGCTCCGACGTTGTTGATGCCTTGGTCGCCAGTGAAGAAAGGATTGGTGTCGATGGTTGCCGGGAGCGGAGTGGACCAGCTATTCATGAGAGAGGAGTAGAGGTTGTCTCCAAGGTTCATCGCGTAAGCGACGTTGTAATTCACCAGTTGGGTATCGAGAGCCTTCGCGGCATTGTAGGCCTCTTGAGATGGAGTGCTCCCACCGTCCGCAGGCACAGAGTTTCTTCCGTCATACACATAAGCGGGAGCCCCCGAGTTTGTGAAAAAGGAGAGGTAATCACTGCGCAGACGGCGCACTTTTTCGTCGAGAGCCTTTTCTTGCAGACGGTTCGTGCCCACACCAATCAGCGAAGCGACCGTGTCAGGTGCCAGACTGGCCCCGCCGGCGTTGATGATGGCACTCACGATGTCGTAATCCATGTCGGGCGATCCTCCGGTGACAATGTTGCGTTTCACAGCAGCCGTTCCAATGGCAGCCGCTTGATTCGGGTTGGTCTTTGCTGCCGAGGCCGCAATGCTTGCGAGTTCCTTGCCGCTCTTGCCTTCAAACAAAGCCGCAATCGCGCCGTTCACGGACAACTTGTCGGGACGAATGGCGTCATCACGCTGATCCAAGTTGGGGTTCACAAGAATTCCCACCTGGTTCTGATAGGCCGAAGCAATCCCCGGCAACATCCCCACATCGTCCGATGTTTCCCGGGTCAGGCCTTTGTTGAAATCCAAAGGAGTGAAGCTCTGGGCGACACTTGCGTGAGAGCCCAAAACAAACGCGGCCAACACGACTGAGAAAAGGATTTTCTTCATGATCCCAAAATAGGTTGACCGGGCCAGTTCTGTCAAGGATAGATTGCCTGATCATGTGACAAATTCGTAACAAAAGAAAATTTTCTAGATGGCATGGTCCAAGCTATGTTTTATACACTAAATGACATGACTGCGAATATACAAAGTATTGACATATGTGGGGCGCGGAGGGCCAAAAGCGCAGGATTTTCTTTGATCGAGCTGCTCGTTGTTGTGGCCATGGTCGTCCTGATGATGAGTCTGCTCCTGCCAGCGTTGTCAGGGTGGGGGAGTTCGGCCGGTCGGCGGGGTGCCGTGACCATGGTGATGAACACGTTGGAGCAGGCGAGGGTGGCGGCTTTGGAGAGTGGTCAAACGGTTTATGTGGGGTTTGCTGACGAGGACTTCCCGACATTGGACATGCAATACTCGGCCTTCCTTGTTTTTCGCGATGCGACCGAAGAGGAGAAAGCCGCGGGAGGCCCGAACTATGTGATCCTTAAAAAATGGACACGTCTCCCGAAAAATATCTCCTTCAAAAGGGTCGCGAACAGTATGGTTCCCCAGACAACAGCCTCCACGCAATTTTCAGGCCTTGGAAGCAGTTTGCCGGCAGCCTTGAGTGATGAGAGGTTTCCCCACGTGGCCTTCACCTCTTCCGGAAGCGTTCAAGGGGGGGGATTGGTGCCTCCCCTCTTTATCTACGAAGGTTACTTCGCCAATGGACAGGACAACTTCACCCGGAATGCCGCAGAGCAGAGCTCGTCGGCAGGCCTCTTCGAGAAAATCACCATCTCACGCTATACCGGGCGGGTTCAACTCGACGTGACGGTCACAGGAACCTGAGGTTTTTTGACAGGATGCACAGGATTTTCAGGATGAACGGGATGCTGGAAACCAGGGGAGAGTTGCCATGTCTCACCTCTCACAGTCCCTCTCCAAAAAATCCTGTCCCTCCTGAAAATCCCGGAAATCCTGTCAAAATTTCCGCCTTCAGCCTCATTGAGGTTGTCCTGGCGCTGGCAGTGATCGCGTTCGCCATCACGGGGATCATGGGGCTTTTTCCCGTGGCCTTGAAATCCGCGCAGGAAAGTCAGCGCGAAACCCGGGCGACCTTCATCGCCCAACAAATTTTCAATGACCTCAAAGCCAGCCCCAGCACGAACTTGCTCATCGCCACGGGCGCCAACGTCGTGGATCAGGGAAATTTTGTGACCCCGCGACCCTCGCTTGTCGACGCCTGGTCGAACTCCGTGGGCTTCGACCAAAGCGGGATGCCGATGCAGCCACTCGCAAACCCCGCTTCTCCTCAACCCGGAGTGATTTTTGTGGCCAACATCTCCTCCACGCCAAACACTCCCACATCCGGCCTGGCCCGCGTCCAAGTCGATGTGGAAACCCCCGCCCAAGCCGCCGCCACCAACCGCTCGAAATACACCTTCGTCACCCTCATGCGCCAATGAGAACAGCTTTTGACAGGATGACAGGATTTTCAGGAAGGACAGGATTATGATTCAGGACAAAAGAACAGAAGAAATCATTGGAGCTGCGATGGCCGTTCATTCGGAGCTGGGTGCGGGCTTCCTCGAATCCGTTTATCGAAATTCTTTGATGATTGAACTTGAAGAGCGAGGCATCATGGCAGAGGCGGAAAAACCGATCCCTGTTTTCTACAAAGGGCGCATGGTTGGAGATTTTATCGCGGATATCATCGTTGACGGGAATCTCATCCTTGAGTTGAAGGCGACGAGGGACCATCACGAAGCTCACGAGGCACAACTGGTCAATTACCTCAAAGCCACAAACACACCCCTCGGTCTTCTCTTCAACTTCGGCATCCCAAGCCTGTTGTACAAAAGAAAGCACCAAAACTACCTGCCCTCTAATAATCCTGTTCATCCCGCAAATCCTGCAAATCCTGTCAAAAAATCCGCCTTCAGCCTTATCGAGCTTCTTGTGGCCATGGCCGTGCTTTCGTTGTTGGTGGTGATGATGCTCGGCCTCGTGGACTCGGCCACGAAGCTCTGGCGCGACAGCGAAAACCGTGTCGATGCCTACCGCGAGGCCCGCGCCGCCCTTGGCATCATGTCCCGCGACCTTCGCAATGTCCTCGCCTCCACCAACACCAACTTCCTTTTGCTGAACAATGACGGGGCCTTTGCCAAAGTCCCGGCCGGAGCAGAAACAAATACCAGCCGCGCCGGAGCCGCATTTTTTCTCACCGCCCTGCCTGCCAATGCCCAAGAGTCCGGCAAAAACAAAAGCGATATTTGTGAAGTGGGATATTTTTTGGCCTTTGAGCGGGCGCGGGGGGCCACCAACTCGGCAATGACCCTCAACCTGTATCGTCATTTTCGCTCCAGCGATTCCAGCTTCTCGAACCTCACCAGCGGCAATCTCTTTTCGGACTCGGCCGTGGGCGTCGCCGGCGAAGAACTCCTCGCCCGCAACATCCGCGAATTCAAAATCACGCCTTACGCCTTCAGCAACAACGCCTACGTGCCATTTATTCCGAGCACCAACAAAGCCATGCCCGATGTGTTGGAACTCACCATCACCGCCGTGAATCAAGATGCCGCCAAACGCTTCACCGAGAGAACCGATTGGACCAGCGCGAATCCCCCCGAGTCGCTGACCAATGCCCAGCAAACCTTCACCACCCGCATCCGCCTCAACCAGCCATGAAAAAAGCTTTTCGACAGGATGACAGGATGGGCAGGAGGAACAGGATTTCCGGACCTTTTTCACTTTCCACTTTCCGCTTTCCACTTTTCAAAAAACCCGCCTCCCCCTCCCC
>JBBECL010000148.1:0-29329 GCA_040881805.1 Terrimicrobiaceae bacterium
AAAGCACTTTTCCACTTTTGTTCCGTCTCTGTTCACTTTTGTTCCGGCGGCAACAGTCTGAAAATTCGTATTGACGCAATGCCAGAAGCGGTAATTTCGTTCAGTGGAGAGGCTCTATAATCTAGGACTGCCAAACTTGTCGCCGGAATTGAAGCGGCCTAGTGCAGCCAAAGCCTCCAAGATTTCCTCAATTTCGGATTCGTTGGCTCGGATGAATTCTTTGGAGAGGGATGCTATGGTGCTGGAGTCAGAGCCCGAATGCCATCAGCATCCTCGATAAGTGAATCTTTGAGCGGCCATGAGCCGAGTTTCACCACAAATACTTGGACTCCCTCTCGGCGGGCAAGTTTCATGGCCGGGATCATATCCGTATCACCCGAGAAGAGGATGATGCGATCAACTAGCCGCTTCAGGGAGAGTGTGGCAACATCAATACCGATTCGCATATCGACACCTTTTTGTTGGAATGCGGGATAAATATCGGTGGCAGAAAATGGGGCGGCATTTCCTTTGATGAGGGCTTTCTTGAACTTTTCTGTCAATTCCCACCCGCGAGCCTTCAATTCACCACGTCGCAGGGCAACGAAATCCATCTGCCCCATCTCTTGGAAAAACTTCTTCCGTCCTGCAAATGAAGCCGTTCCCGCGTAGTTCAAAACAGATTTATCAGCAGGGTTTGTGACGCACGCTTCGAATGGCTCACAGTCATAATAGAAAATGCGAAACAACTCTTCCTCCGCGCTAAGGACGCAACGCGCATTTCGGCATACTTGCTCTGCTGTGGGCCATGATGCCTTGGGTTGAAACTGAGCACCCAGACCTTTGGCGAACCAACCCCCATCAATAAGCAATGCTGTTTTTTTCATGATAAAAAAAGCCCGCATACCTTTGCAGGTCTGCGGGCGGGTTTGTGTGCCAGCCTACTGGCATAACGGATTGACAAAAAAATACATCTCACATCCCGATTTAGCAATAGAATTTGGAGAAAAACTGCCTATCCCACGCTGAGGAAGAGTTCCCGGGTTTTGCTGGCACGGCCAAGGGCAGTGAGGGTTTCCAGGATTTCTTCGATTTCGGATTCGTTGGCTCTGGTGAAGGTCTTTGTTGTGTGGGGGCCGGGGGTGGTGCGGAGGGTTTCGTCGATGAGGCGGACTCGGTCGGCGAGGGAGCGCGGCCAAGGGCGCTTTGCGAATTTTGAATTGAGAATTTTGAATTGAGAATGTTTTTGGGTGGTGTCCGTTTTGGGGATATCGAGGTCGGATTGGCTTTCTTTTCGCTTTCCACTTTCCTCTTTTTTCTTTTGATATTCCGGTCTCAGGTAGCGGATTTGGCCGTTGGATTCTTCGGTGGCGCGTTGGGTGTTGAGGGTGACGAGGCGGGTGAGGAGTTCTTGTTCCCAGGCGCGTTGGAATTCGGAATCGATGGCGGCGAAGCCGGTGGGGTCAGCAGAGGCTTGGGCGGTCATCCCGGATTTGAAATCGTGGAAGGCTCCGGCTTTGGCTTCCTGCTGCATTTCCCAGAGGTCGGACCAGCCGTAGGCGGCGAAGACGGCGGCGTCGAGGTCGTCATGGAGCTGACGGAGGATGGAGACGAGGCCGGTGTCATGGATCAGTTGTTCTTTGGTGTTTGCCCGCTCCGAGGGCTCGGCATTTTGCCAGCGGTCGATGAAAAGTTGCGGGTCGGGCATGGAACCCTTGCTATCGGAAAGGTTCCCTTTTCTCAATGTGAAAACTGGTTTAGCAACAGCCGATGGGGGCGTGCTTGGAAGTGGATGAGGTTGCTATTCTGGCCAGGGGGTATGGTTTTCTCGACCGTGTGGCGCTTGCTGTGACAGGAAAATCAAACTTGCAACGGGCGGGACGCACCGTTCCCGTGTGCGGGAGCCTTGAATCCCAGACCTACTTGCCAGATGCCGGTGATTTCATGGCTTCCCCAAGGCTCATTGGGGAGCGGTTTGCAAAGGGTGGGAGACCTCCGGGGTGGGAAGCTGACGGCGCGAGGAACTGAAGAGGTAATTGCCCAAAAACCCGAAGGAACCGACAAGAAGAAAGAGGGTTCCGAGAGAGACAATGCGTTCAATCCCCACCCAAGCCCCGGGCACCACGAGAAGGACTCCGGTCGCATAGTTAAAATAAGAGGCCAGAAGGATCAGATCGGAGAGCCGGCTTTTGGGAGTGGGGGAATCGAGTGTCACATCCCGCTCGATCCGGAGGTATTGGAACAACAGGGCGACCACGATGGGCACCATCACCGCGAGGGCACTGAGCAGAAACACCGCGCCATCGACGGGCAAAAATTCCACGGGCAAGGGACCAACCACCGCGGCTTCCGTCAGAGCAGGATCCGGTGCCAACGCCGGATCGGGCACCACGGCAGGCGCGAGACGCTTCACAGCGGAAAAAACAAGCAAACACGCCGCGACCGGGATCAGAGAAAACGACGTGAGCAAAATTTTGCCGTCCCATGGCAGGGATTGGGAGCGTTGCAGCGCTACCAGGAATCCGAGCAGATATAAAACCGCGCCGATGAGGTAAATGGCTCCGCAGAGGATGAGAAACCCGGGACTGCGAAAGGTGATGGCCGGAAACATCCACGCCACGCCGGCATTGCAAAAGATGAGGGCATACCACACAAAGGGATTCTTTGTTTCGGCAAGCCCCATCGCTCTGGGCAGGATGCGGATGGTCAGCCCCATCAGGGTGTTGATAACCACCCCCGCAAAGCTGAACACCAACCAGGCCGCGCTCCAATCGGTGCCTTGCAGCGAGACAAGGGGCGCTTCTTTGGTGAAGGGGAGCCCCAGAAACGTCATGATCAGAAGCCACACCATCGAAGCCGAGAGGCAGACCCTGCCAAGGTCCGGGCGGGCCGCCTTGCGAAACGTCAGGCTCAAATTGACGACAAACACCAATGCCCCGCAGGCCAGAAAGGTGGCACCCATGTCCGCGCGGGGAAAGTCCGGCCACAGCACCGTCATCAACGCCAGGAGCGTCCCAAGCAGATGAAACCCATAATGCAGGAAAACAAATTTTTCGCTGTAGAGCGGGATATCAAAAACCTTGGGAAAGGCCATATAAACCAGGCCAAAAATGCCACTCAGGCCGCACCCGAAAAGCAACAAGGTGATCCATGACAATCCATGACCGGTGAGGACGGGGGTGAGGAGAAAATTGGGGCGTCCGGCCAGCATGAGCGAGGCGAGAACGAGAAAGACGAGGGAGGTGACCAGAAAGGTTTTGGCTCCCAGTCCGGACTCGGAGGGTTTGGGGTTTGGGGTGTTGGTATTCATGACTTTTGGATGTGGGATGGTTGAGAAAGGTGTTCGGAGGAGGTGCCCCGCAAAACGAGGAACACGATCCCGATGGAGGTCAGGGAGCTGAGGGGCATGATCACGGCCGCCACCAGCGGGATCATCCAACCGCTCAGCGAGGCACCGACAGCCAGCGCATTGTAAGTGAGCGCAAAAGCAAAGACGGCCCGTGTGGCAAAGCGGTGGGTGCGTGCGAGCGCGAAGAGATGCCCGAGGCCCGCGAGGCTGCGGCCCAGCAAATAAAAGTCCGCCTTGTGTTCGAGCAAACCGGTGTCCACGGCGGGCGTGCCCCGGCAAAGGGCCGCATCGAAGGCAAGGCTATCATTGGCCCCATCGCCAAGGATCAGTGCCGAATCCTTCCAACGGGTCTGGATCAAGCGGGCCTTTTCTTGCGGGGTCAGCCCCCCGAGTCCTCTGTCGGGTGGCAGACCCAAGTTCTTGGCCAAGGCGGAGACCTTGTGGGGTTCATCGCCGCTGAGGAGGAAGAGGTCAAACCCCTGCGCGGCGAATTGGCCAACCTGGTTGGCCGCCTCGGGCCGGAGGTCCTCCGCAAACCGGAACGTGGCAAGGGAAACCCCTTCCAGCGAAAAGACCGTGCCACCCCCCAAGTCGGACTGGCCAGCCCAGGGCGATCTTCCCAGCCGCCAGAGTCCAGCCGCAGAATTCCACTCCAGACCCATGCCAATGATTTCACGCACCCGGGAAAGTCCGGCTTCCTCGGGCTCAATGCCCCCGGTGAGAAGCGCCTCCCGGATGCAGGCGGCGACGGGGTGCAGGCTGGTGTGGACCAGGGTGAGCAAGGTGGACTTGGCTGTTGGGGAAAGTGCGCCAAGCGCTTCGGGATTGGCGAGCCCAAGGTTCTCCAGGGTGAGCGTGCCGGTCTTGTCAAAGAGGATGGTCCGAACCTGCTTCAGACGGCTCCAAAGCGATCCCTCGCGAACAAAAACCCCCACCTGTTGGAGACGGGCTGCGGCCACATCATCAAGCAAGGGCAGCGCGACCCCGATGGCGCAAGGACAGGAGACCACCAACACCGACACCAGAACTTGCGCGGCAGCCAGCCAATCCCCGCCGAGGAGTCCCCAGGCCACAAAGCCTGCAGCCGCCAGCACCAAAACGCAGGCCAGGTAGATTCGAATGAGTTTTTGTAGAGCGAGGTTTCTCCAAGGTTCGGATTCTTCAAAGGTGAGCAGGCGGGCCAATTGCGAGGATCCCCAACTTTCGAGCGCCAAAAACTGGCAGGTATCCGACGAAAGACACCTGGCCCCCGAAGGCACAAAGCCCCCTGCGGGAAACGTGCGGGGTGCGGGTTCGCCATTGATCCAATTCAGGGCAAAAACCGCCGGGGCCAAAAGCAGTTTTGCGCGCACAGGGACGAGGCCGTTGCGCCCAACAGCGAATCTTTCTCCCGCTTCGAGCGATTCGGCCGGGGCTTGAACTTCCAGGCCATGACGAAGGACATCCACCGATCCGGGCGAAAGCCGCATCCCCAGCAGACGCTGACGGTTGTTTTCCACAGAACGTTCCTGGAGCCAACGCCCCAGCAACATCAAAAACGTGAAGATCGCCACAAAGTCAAAATAAGCAAACGCGGAGGATCCGGTTCTCCATGCCACCACCGACCCCGTGTAGGCGCAGAGCAGCCCGAGCGAAATGGGAAGGTCGATGTGGAGATCGCCGCGACGAAGGGCAGCCCATGCCCGGCGGAAAAAATAAGGCCCTCCAATAAGCAGGCTTGCGGTCGCAATCAGAAGCGCCACCCCATCGAAGAGATTGGCAAATTGGTCCGAGGGATCAAGGCCAAGATAGCGGGGCAACGAAAAGAGCATCACATTCAAGGCAAGGGCTCCGCAGATTCCCAGACGCCTCACGAGGGGCTTCGTGGGTATTTTTTCCTCCCCACCCGGCCCGAGAAGGTAACCGAAACGCTGAACATCTCTGGCATAAGCCAACAGATCACAAGCGCCCGGTTCCCAGCGAAGGAGGATGGTTCCCGCCGAGGAGTTCACACGACAGGACACCGCCCCCGGCTGTTCGGCAAAGATCGCTTCCAACAACCACACACAGCCGGCACAGGAAATCCCCTGGACCCGCAGGGTGAGTTCGGACACCGGGGCTTCACCATGTGCCTCCTTCTGCAAATCCCGGAGCCAGTCCAAGGTCCGCTCATGAAACACCTGGCTGCCCACTGGTGTGAAGACTTCCCCGAATTGATAAAAATCCTGCAACCCGCGCTTGTGGAGCAGGTGATAAACAAACCGGCACCCCGAGCAACAAAACTCCGCCTCCTGCGCCGTGGCCCGGAACGACGTGTGGCAATGAATGCAACTTTGCGAGGAAGGGGCCGCCGGCGTGTCCGCCGCGGGTTTGGTCAGCCGGGTTTTCATGGGCACATCGGGCATCCCGTGGATGCGGTGTAGGTGCTGCGAACCACGAGGAGAATCACGCTGGCCATGGCCAGACCACGGCGAAGAAGATCCATCCGCTGCGGCGACCATTTTCCCCCGAGAGCCGTCAAACGATTTTGAACCAAAAACAAGAGGGGCACCGTGCCGGCACCGAACATCACCATCAGCGCCGCCCCCGACAACCCGGACCCGGAAAGTGCGGCCGCCCCGACCACCAAATACAGAGGAGCACAGGGCAGCAAAGGCGTCAGGGCTCCCAACGTCCCCGCCCGACCGCAGGGCCCCAGCTTTTGGGTTTTGGCAAAGGCCCGCGAAAACCAAGTGGTGAATTGTGGCACCCGCA
This sequence comes from Terrimicrobiaceae bacterium, assembly GCA_040881805.1. Lineage (GTDB taxonomy): Bacteria > Verrucomicrobiota > Verrucomicrobiia > Chthoniobacterales > Terrimicrobiaceae > JAJTZA01. Next base: position 6,062 of record JBBECL010000148.1, read on the forward strand.
GGCGCTTGTCCAAGCCGACGGCCACAGCCAGAAAAAACAGCGCGAATAGCAGGGTCATTCCCCGCGTGGAGCCCCCCAGCAACACATCCGCCACGGGTTTGCCGATCGCGCCCGCGGCAAAACCCACAGCGGTGTAACCCAAAAGACGGGTGCTGTGATACATCACCGCAGGCCATTGAGCGGCAGGCTCGCCGGAGTTTGAGCAGGCCGCACAGGCCAGCGGACCGCACATCCCCACACAATGAAGGCTGGTGACCAAGCCAGCCACCAGCGCCGCTGCGGGACCTGCAAGTTCTTGAGGCGAGATCATGGCTTGGGCCGGGAGCTGAGGACTTCCATTTCCTGGGCAGGCGTGAGCCTCTGGGTGTTGACCGTGGCGCTCAGTCTCATCACAACCAACCACACCGCAATAATGATCAAAAATGCCACAATCACGAGCAACCAGGGACGTTCCGCGATGGGGTTTTTCATGGGGTGGGTCCTCCCTCGCGATAGGGGCCAAGAAACGGAGCCCGGCGCCGACTCTCAACCTCGCCCTTCTCGCCCACCACTTTGACGGTGACATCAAAATTCTTGCGAAAGTCCGCATCGGGCACTGACAAAATCAGAGGCTCCTGGATTTCCTCCCCGGGTCCAAGAACCAGCGCATGGGAGGTGGCCCCATCGGCCCGAAGTTGGGGCTGGGGGGAATCGATCACAATTTGATACGTGTGTGAGGCGGGACGTTTGTTCGCGAGCCTCAGCAAAAAGTTGTTCCGGACGGTTGAGCCATCATGAATGTAAGGAGCCCCGGGCAATCGGAGCACGGAAACAATGACGGGTTCCACCTGACGGGTGGCAAAGAAAAACACCGAGGCACCGACCAACGCAAAAAACAGATACAAATAAAGCCGCGGGCGCAAAAACCGCGAGGGTTTTCCCGACAGGTTGTTGAGGGAATCATGACGGATGAGGCCTTTTTTCCGCTCCACTTTCACCATCATCTCATCACACGCATCGATGCAGGCCTCACACGCGATGCACTCCAATTGCAGGCCTTGATGGATATCAATACCCGTCGGACACACCTGCAAACAGCGGCGGCAATCGATACAATCCCCCGCCGTGGTGCCCACCTTCCCGCGGGGTTCGCCGCGTTTTTCATCATACCCCACCACAATGGAATTATCATCGATCAGCGCGGATTGCAGGCGGCCATACGGGCACAACACAATGCAGAACTGTTCCCGGAACCACGCGAAATCGAAGTAAAGCAGCCCGGTCACGGCGAGCACAAAAAGAAACAGCCCCCAATTTTCCGCCGGCGAACGGAGCACCATCCCATAGAGGACCGGCACGGAAATAAAATAGGAAAGGAAGATGTGGGCAATCAGCGCCGCGAGGAGAACAAACACGCCATGTTTCAGAACCCGGCGAAAGGCCTTGCCACCCGTCCACGGAGAGGACTCCAGCTTGCGGCGGGCCATGGCATCCCCGTCAATCCACCGCTCGACACGCCGGAACACATGATCCAAAAACACCGTCTGCGGGCAGGCCCACCCGCACCACACCCGCCCGATAATCGCCGTCATCAAAAACAGCGTGAACCCCGTTCCCGTGATCAAAAAAAACAGCAGCCAGAGGTCTTGAAACATGAGCGTCAATCCGAAGAGATGGAATTTGCGGTGCAGCACATCCAGGAAAACCGCGGGCTCCCCGTTGATTCGTATCAAAGGCAGCGCGATGTAAACGCCGATCAGAAAAACCGCCGCGACCCGCCGCCACCGGGTCCAAAAGCCCGAGACATCGGCGGGATGAACGAAATAACGGGAACCATCCTCGTTGATCGTTGTGACATCATCAATGGAGGGTCGCTTAGCCTTCATTGGGGGCCGCTGGCTCCCCGGCCGGTTGGGGGATGGTGGGATTTTTGCTGATGAGGTAAGCAACAACCTCGGCCATCCGTTGTTGGCCAAGCAGGGGACCCCAGGTTGGCATGCCTTTTTCGATGACCCCATCGCGAACGATGTCAAAAATTTCCAACGGGGTTCCGCCATGAATCCACGTCGCATCCGTGAGGTCTTGTCCGATGCCACCTTTCAGGTCCTGACCATGACATGCCGCGCAGGTGCTCACATAGGTTTTTTCGCCGGCGGCCACAATGGCCGGGTCTTTGCTAAAATTCCACAGCTGCGCATTGTTGGGAGGTTCCCCGTGATCCAGCGCGGCGAGTTTGATAGCCTCGATCCGGCTCTGAACCCTCACCCACCCCGGCTGTTGGTGACCGGTCCACTCAAAGTAGGCCCAATACCCGATGCTGAAAACGATGGCCCCATAAAGGGTGAAGAGCCACCAATTGGGCAGCCGCTTGTCGTATTCCTGGATGCCATCATAACTATGCGGTCGCAGGGCTTCATCATTGGGCAACTCGGGACTCGTGTTCATAAATGATTCTCCTCTTGGAAAGGCAACTCCTCATCGTGCCGGACCTTGGAGGCCGGCATGCGCAGAGCGCCGACCACAAAAAACAAAAACACGCCCGCACTGACCACGAACGCCGCAACCGCCACCGGTCCGCTCCAGTCGGCAAATGACACCTGGTTAAACATCAGCGGTTATCCGCCTGCGCGGCCTCCTCGAGGATGACGTTTTCCAATCCCGGGTTTGTGTCCGGCACGGGTTGCGGCGGTGACACCGTCCGCCCCAAACCTTGCATGTAGGCAATCAGCGCGATGATTTCTTTGTCGGGAGAAATCTGCACGCCGCTCTTGGCCAGATCATCCACGATGAGTTGACCCTGGGCCAAACTTTCCGCAAGGATTTGTTCCGGGGAGCGTTCGGGAAACGGAACTCCCATGAATCGCTGCACCTCGATTTTTTTTGGCAGGGCGGCGAGGTCGGTCTTTTGGTGGATGAGCCACGGATAATTCGGCATCGTGCTACCCGGCGACGTGGAGCGCGGGTTTTCCATGTGTTGGAAGTGCCAGATGTTCGGATACTTCAGACCCACCCGTTGAAGGTCCGGCCCGGTGCGTTTCGATCCCCACTGAAACGGGAAATCGTAGATGGACTCTGCAAGCCGTCCGCTGGGGCCATAACGCATGACCTCCCCCACCAGCGGGCGGATCATCTGGCTGTGGCAATTGTAACACCCCTCGCGGATATAAATATCCCGGCCCGCAAGTTCGAGCGGGGAATAGACTCTCTGCCAGGGTCCGTCTTCGCCCTTGGTTTGATCCAAAAAAACCGTGGGCAAAATTTGGATCATTCCGCCTGCCACCACGGCAATCAAGGTGAGCACGCTGAAAGGCAGCCAGCTCTCCAGCAGCCGCTCATACCACGCCGACCACTTGGCTCCCGAGAGGCTCATATGAATCATGGCCACCAGCGCGGTCTCAACGAGCAGCACAAACGAAATGGTGCTCACAATCCCCTGCCCGATGCCCCAGAAGCAGGCAAACAGCACGAGCAGAAACGAATAGATCACCGGGGCGTTGATCAGCGCCTTGAGAAGCCCCATGCCTTCCGGCAGTGCCTTTTCAGGGATCTCCACATCCACGGTCGTCGTCACCGGCGCCCCCGAGCGGATCGTTCGGTAAATGTTGTAAGCCATCAGGAGAAATCCAAAGAGGAAGAAGACTCCGCCCACGATGCGGGTGTTCAGCATGGCGCGCGTGGAAAGCACCGCATCAAGAAAGTTCGGATAAGCGAGGACGCCCTCCGGGGTCACCGAATTGAGCATCAATCCCTGCGTGATGCCCGACACCCACATGGACGCCACGTAAAGCAGAATACCCACCATGCCGGTCCAAAAATGCAGGTCGGCCAGCTTCACCGAAAACAACTTCGTGTTGTAAAGGCGCGGGGCCAGCCAATAAAACATGCCAGCCGCCATGAAGCTGTTCCAACCCAGAGTGCCACTATGGACATGGCCAATGGTCCAGTCCGTGTAATGCGAAAGCGCATTCACGGAACGGATCGCAAGCAGCGGCCCCTCAAAGGTTGCCATCCCATAAAAGGTCACCCCCGCCGCAAAAAACTTGAGCACGGGATCCGTCCGCAATTTGTGCCATGCCCCGCGCAGCGTGAGCAGACCATTCAGCATCCCGCCCCATGACGGCGCCCAAAGCATCAAACTAAAGATCATGCCCAAGGTTTGCAGCCATTCGGGCAGCGCCGTGTTCAGCAAATGATGAGGCCCGGCCCAGATATAAACAAACACGAGGGACCAAAAATGGACGACCGATAGCCGGTAGCTATAAACCGGACGCTCCGCCGCCTTGGGCAGATAATAATACATGATGCCCAACACTGGGGTCGTCAGAAAAAAGGCCACCGCATTGTGCCCATACCACCACTGCACCAACGCATCCTGCACCCCGCCAAATATCGGATAGGCATGCAGCAAACTCGTCGGGATCTGCAAATGATTGACAATGTAAAGCATCGCCACGGTGATGATCGTCGCGATGTAAAACCAGATGGCCACATAAAGGGACTTCTCGTTGCGGATCGCCAAGGTCCAAAAAAAGTTGATCGCGAAAACGACCCAAATCAGGGTCACCGCGATGTTGATCGGCCAAATCAACTCGGCGTATTCTTTGCCCCGCGAAAAGCCCAACGGCAGCGTGATCGCAGCCGCCACAATGATGGCCTGCCACCCCCAAAAATGCAGCCGGCTCAAAAAGTCCGAAGCCAACCGGGTTCGCGTCAGCCGTTGGGTCGAATGATAAACCCCCGCAAAGATCATGTTTCCCACAAACGCAAAAATGGCGGCGTTGGTGTGCAGCGGCCTCAGCCTCCCGAAGGTGAGCCATGACGTGTCAAAGTTCAGCACGTGAAAGCTCATCTGCGCGGCAATCAGCACGCCGGCCAACATCGCCACCAGCCCCCAAAAAATCGAGGCCAGCATAAAGTGCCGCACGACCTTGTCATCGTATTCGATCGTCCGGGTAATCATGACTCCGTCCCCTTGGTCTCCTTGGCGTTTGTGGCGTCTTTCGATGACGGGGATTTTTCCTTTTGAAAAGGCAGGAGACTGTCGCGCAGGGAATCCCCTCCGGAAAAATCATGATGATAAAGAAAGGCCCCCACAAAAAAGAGCGCCAGCACCGTGCTGATAAAAATTGTCAGAAAAAGAACATTCATTGGAATCTCCGGGTGGGGCGGCTTTGGCTCATGCGCCCTGAAGATTCCCCTGTTCCCTGATTTCCTGCCACGCACGGCTTTGGAATCTCTGCGCAAATTTTTAGAAACGTGCTTGCCATGCCACAAAAAAATGCACAATATAAGAGAAACTAATGCAACCCTCCCCTTCCACTTGCCTGGCCACCACCCCATTGCTCCGCGATTTCACGAAGGCCTACAACCGCGCCGTGGGGCTGTCGTTACATTTTCATGAACCCGGCGCTTTTGCCGTTCCGCAAGAGCCCCTTGTTCCGGCCTTCTGTCAGGTGATGGCCCAACGCAGGAAATCCTGTGAGCACTGCGTGGCCACCCATTTGGCACTCCAAAGCCCTGAAGGACCACGCACGGCCGTTTGTTTTGCCGGTCTGACATCCTCGGCTGTGCCGGTACAGCGGGGAGGCGAGGTGCTGGGGTTTTTGCACACCGGGCACGCCTATGTGGACCGCCCCCAACAAGCCTGCGGGGAGCCGGGACGCGGCTGCCTCCTGCCGGGTCGGGGGGCCGCGCTCCCCGGTCATCGCAAAACCCACGCCTGCGCGGGGGCCTGCCGCATGACGCGTCAAGTCGGTGCGATGGAATATGAAGGGGCCGTTGGCCTGCTTGCCGTGTTTGCCAACCAACTGGCCAGTATTCACGTGCCGTCTCAGAAAAAAACCACCTACCCGGCCATCGACCATACCGTCAGAAAAATCCGTCAAGACCCCACCCAGTCATGGGCCCTTGGGGACCTTGCCCGACAAGCCGGCATGCACCCCGCTTACTTCAGCGCAAAATTCCATGCCCACACCGGCAAAACCCTCACCGATTTCCTGGCCGAGCTGCGCGTGGAGCGAGCCAAACACCTCCTTGCTTACACCGGCCTCCCCATCAGCGAAATCGCCTTCTCCAGCGGCTTCCGCTCGATCTCCCAATTCAACCGCGTTTACAAAAAGCTCAGCGGCCATCCCCCACGGGCCGATCATAGAAATTGAATCGCGCCAGTTGCAGAGCTTGCCAATGTTTCTGTGTTCAGCCCTCCACAGGGTCTGAATAAAGCTGTGTGAGGCTGCGGCGCCGGGCAGGGGGCAAGGTCGTCTCGACCGTGTTTTGCTCCAAAGAGAAGGGGTTTCTTCACACGAAGGATGGTTCGGGAATCGACCTCTCGCCGGAACTCGCGGCGGGCAAGCAGGCGACCCTCGCCGACATTCCGGACGACCTCATCGGAAATGCTAGCCGGACAAGTCATCCCACGCGGCAATGATGATTTGAGACCATGTTTCCAGAGACTCGGACCGGGCTTTTAATTCCTCCGGGCTGAGAAATTGTAATCCGGCGATGGCTTTTTCTCCGGCGGCGACGTCGCCGGTTTCGAGAGTGACCAGGTGAACCACGCCGAGATGAACACTCCCCACCTCGGTGGAGTCGTCATTGATCAGGGCCACGATGCGTTCACTCCAAGCTCCTCCGATGACCAATTCTTCGGCAATCTCACGGCGAACGGCGTTGTGGTAGGTGTCGGCATCCACGCTGGAACCTCCCACGTCGGTGTCATTCACGTGTCCCCCAATCCCGACGGACCCTTTGGCCACCAAGCGCTTCTCGCCGGAAGAGCCCCCCCGCACATAATGCAAAATTTTTCCGTCATGCACAAAAACGGCGTAAGGGATCAGTTGCTTGAATGAGGGGTCTTCCTCTGCTTGGGAGCGCGCCATAAACAGGTTCTGCCCGCGGTCCAAGAATTTGTCGAGGTAGGGCTTCGGGTCCTTGCTCAACCCCTGAAAGGCCCCCAGTTGATCAAAAAGAGCCCGGGGGACAACCAACACGTTTTCATCATTTTTCGCCATAGATCCCGATGATGACCGTCCTGCTCACCTCCGCCAAGAAGGAACCCTGCAAATAAGCTGGTTTTTTTTTGGATTCCGTATATGAAAACAGCAGTTATCCACAAATTTCCTCATGCCATCTGATCCCAACCAAGTCCCGGACCCCTACCTCGAACTTGATGAATCCTCCCCGGAAGATCTTGGCGAAGAAGTTCAGAAGGCGAACACCGAGCTTGAGAAGCTGAAGCGTCAGCTCGAAGATATCGAGAAGCAGAAGGTGCGGCTCGAGGAGTTGAAGCGCCGTCAGGAAGAATTGGAAAACGGGCGGGCGGACATGCTCGACAAATTGACCCGGTCTCTGGGCACCGTGCAGCGGGAATCCGAGGAAGCGCAAAAGCGCATCGAGCAACTCCACGCGATCCACAATTCGTTCACCCAACATCTTCGCTACATTGATTCCATCAATCCCAAGCTTTGGGGTGCCAACGAACTGCCCAAGGAGCTCAGCAAGGCCATCAGCGCTGTGGAAGATGCCCGCGCCGACTACGCAAAAGCCCAAGCCAAGATCGCCGTGGATGCCCCGGTGGAATCTGTCCAAGCCGCCAACTACGAGGCCGAATACGGCCCCATCGAAGAGCGGGACTTTGGGTATTGGCTGAAAAGCGGCTTTGCCTTCACCCTTCCTTTGCAAGCGATCGCCTGGATTGCGCTTCTGGTTTGGTTGTGGACAGTCCTCTCGGCGGCCCCACAACCTTAACTCCCCCCATGGCGCGCGAACCCCGCAAATCCTCCCGCCTCGCGGCCGAGGAAAAGCTCATTGAGAAGCAACACGAAGATTTGCTCCGAAAACAGAAAGAGCTTGAAGCCCGGCTGATCAAACTCCCCGCTGTCATCGAAAAACAAAAGGTGATGATTGAGGAGCAGGCGCGGCAACGGGCCAAAAAAGCCGCGCCTCCCATTTCGCCCGGCCGTTCGCGGGCGCGGAAAACCACCAAGCGCAACCGGGGAACCCCCGGACGACAGGCCCAGGTTGCGCGGATCAAGGCCATCGCTCTTCTTGCCATTTTTGCCGTGATTATCTTTCTTGTCCTGCGGGCGATTCCCGCCGGGTAAATTTTCTGCTGGGAAGGCAGGCGGGAATGTGATTACTAAGCCCGCATGTCGGCGGTCGCTTCACCGTTCTTGCCGTTTCCCGTGCATGCCTTGCTGCGGAGGTTGCGCGGACCCCGGATGCAGCGCTCGCTTTTCGGATTTTGGACGCTTCTCGTTTTTGCGTTTCTCTATATTCCGATTCTCCTGCTGATTGTTTTTTCGTTCAATGAATCCCGGCTGAATATCCAATGGGAAGGATTCACGTTGAAGTGGTATGGCGAGCTCTTCAACAATCGCACCCTGCTCAACGCGTTCTATAACAGCCTCATCGTGGCCAGCGTCACCACCGTGCTTGCCACGTTTCTGGGCACGATCGGCGCATGGATGCTTTACCGTTACCGGTTCCCGTGGCAGCAGGCCATCGGCCTCCTGATCTTTGTTCCGATGGTGATTCCGGAAGTTCTGATGGGAGCCAGTCTTCTGGCCCAGTTTGTTCATCTCATGCACCTGCCCCTCGGCCACACGACACTCATCATTGCCCACACGACGTTCTGTTTTCCCTTCGTGTTGGTGGGGGTTCAGGCACGATTGCAAGGGATTGACCCCGCCCTTGAAGAAGCCGCCATGGATCTTGGGGCTCCACCCGTCAAAGCGTTCTGGCTTGTTATTGTTCCCTACCTCATGCCGGCCATCATCTCGGGAGCCTTGATGTCGTTCACGTTGTCCTTTGACGAATACATTGTCTCTGTCTTCACGTCCGGGGCGACCTCCCAGACGCTGCCTCTGAAAGTTTATGGCATGGCAAGGGTTGGTCTCAATCCGCAGTTAAATGCCTTGAGTGCGATCTTCGTTCTTGCGACGATCTTTATTGTTCTCGGAAGCCAACTCCTCACAAGGAAACAAAAACTATGAAAATGAAAGCCACCCTGATCGCCGCCGCCGCCGCAACATTGTTGTTGGTTGGCTGTGGGAAACCCGCCGCACCCACCGAAGAGGCTCCCAAGCCGGAAGGCACCGCGGCACCCAACGCCGAGGCCACAACGCCGGAACCGGAAACCGCCGAGCCCAAACGCCTCGCCGTTTTCAGTTGGTCGGAATACATCCCGCAAAGCGTCATCGATGACTTTGCCAAGGAAACCGGAATCAAGGTCTCTGTCGAAAACTACGCTTCGAATGAAGAGATGTTGGCAAAGCTGATGGCGGGAGGGGGGGCCTATGATATCATCCAGCCCAGCGAATATGTGATCGAGGCTCTTGTCAAAGAAGAGGCCCTCCACCCCATTGATCACGCTGCCATCCCGAACCTCAAAAATATTGGTCCGGAGTTCCTGAACATGGATTTTGATCCCGGCAACAAATTCAGCGTGCCCTTCATGGCGGGCACGGTGGGAATCGTGGTGAACACCGAGCTCGTGACCGACGAAATCCGGGGCTACAGCGATGTGTTTCAAGAAAAATACAAAGGCAAGATCGTTGTGCTCGACGATGCCCGCGAAATCGTGAGCTGGGCCTTTGAGACGCTGGATATTCCCATCAATGACGTCACCCCGGAAAACTTGGAAAAGGCCAAGCCCCTGCTCCAAAAATGGCTGCCTCTTGTGCAAGTGTATGATTCCGACAGCCCGAAAACCGCGCTCCTCAACGGAGACGTGGCGCTGGGGGTTGTCTGGGGCGGTGAGGGTGCCAAACTTCTGGAGGAAAATGCCAAGTTCAAGTGGGTGATTCCCGCCGAGGGGTCGCATCTGTTTGTGGACAGCCTGGCCATTCCCAAAACAGCCAAGCACCCAAAAAATGCCGAGCTCTTCATGAATTATATCTTGCGCCCCGAAGTCAGCAAAAAGATCTCGGATGAGTTCCCCTACACCAACCCGAACATGGCCGCCCGGAAATTGCTCACACCCGAACAGCTGAACAACCCGGCCAGCTTCCCGACGGAGGAAGAAATGAAGTCCCTCCAACTCTTCAAAGATATCGGCGATCAGGCCTCACAAATTGATGAGTTGGTCACCACAATCAAGTCGCAGTAAATCCTCCTGCCGCAGGCAGGGCTAACCGATGGCAGCAGTGGGGCAAATTGTGGCAGGCGGCAGCGGGGCTTTCCGGCGAAAGCCCGGTCTGCTGGCATGGCTGGTCTTTGCCCCTCTGGCCATCTGGCTTGCCCTGTTTGTGATCCTGCCAACCGGGATGTTGGTGGCTCTGAGTTTCGCCGAGCAGCGGGGGCTGGGAACCATCCATTTCACGTGGACCCTCGACAATTACGCCCGGGCCTTCCAATGGACCTGGCTGAAGGTCCTTCTTGTGTCGGTATGGTATGCGTTTCTGACGACCATCATCTGCATGGTGCTCGGATATCCCGTGGCCTATTACATTGGAAGGTCTCCTCCACGGACACGGGAAATCCTGCTTGCCCTTGTCATGATTCCTTTCTGGACGAGTTTCCTGATCCGCACCTACGCATGGATCACGATTCTCAGCAAAGAGGGCCTTGTAAATACGGTTCTGATGTCCATGAACATTGTGTCCGAGCCGCTCACCCTCATGTATACCCCCTTCGCGAGCGTCCTTGGGTTGGTTTACAATTTTCTTCCGTTTATGATCCTGCCCATTTACTCCAGCGTGGAGCGCTTGGATGGGGCGATGATCGAGGCCGCCCATGATCTTGGGGCCGGGCCGGTACGCGCATTTTCCCAGGTGATTATTCCTCTGACGAGTCCGGGCATCGCGGCGGGAGCCCTCTTGGTCTTTATTCCGTCGATTGCCATGTTTGCGATCACGAATCTCATGGGAGGCGGACGTCAACCCACGATCGGGCAGGTGATCTACAACCAATTCACCGCCGGCCGCAACCAGCCCTTCGGGGCGGCCCTGGGAACATTGCTGCTGCTGATCTTCATCCTCGCCCTTTACCTGACCAAACGATACCGCAAAGAATGACACCACTGCCTGCCAACCCCATACCATCGCCCGACACCACCCCCAATCCCCCACGCAAAACCAAAATCATCTGCACGCTCGGCCCCGCCACCGATTCGTCCGACGTGCTTCGAGCCCTCATCCTTGCCGGCGCCAATGTGTTCCGGCTCAACATGAGCCACGCCACCCACGAATGGGTGAGCGAGGTCGTTCAAAAAATTCGGAAGGAGTCGTCCGACCTCGGAGTTGTGACCGGGATTCTCCTCGACACCCAAGGCCCCGCCATTCGCACCGGCGATTTAAAAACCAAACTCGACCTGAAGCCGGGTGACATTTTTGAATTCACCGTGCGCGGGGAAAAAAGCGGGGAAGTCGCCTCCGTGGATGTGAACTACGAAGGGCTGGTGAACGATATCTCCGTCGGCGACACGGTCCTTGTGGACAATGGCGTGATTCACATGAAGGTCCTCGCAAAGGACCACAACCGCATCCGCTGCCAGGTCCTCACCCAGGGGACGCTGGGTTCACGCCGTCATATCAACCTGCCGGGTGTGCGCGTCAACTTGCCGCCGCTGACCGAGAAGGACCTGAAAGACATTGAACTAGGCACATCCTTGGGCGTGGATTATGTCGCGCTGAGCTTTTGCCGCGAGGCCAGCGATATTGAGGAACTTCGGCGGGTGCTCGGCGAGCATGGCAGCGCGGCCCGCATCATCGCCAAGATCGAGGATCAGCACGCGGTGAAGTTTATCAACAGCATCATCGAGGCCGCGGACATTGTCATGGTGGCCCGCGGAGACCTGGGGATTGAGTGTCCGATGGAGGACCTGCCCATCATCCAGCGACGAATCGTCAAACGCTGCATCGAACGGGGCCGTCAGGTGATCGTTGCCACGCACATGTTGGAATCCATGATTGAAAACCCCATGCCCACCCGCGCGGAAATCACCGATGTGGCCAATGCGGTGTTTGAACAAGCGGATGCGATCATGCTCAGCGGGGAAACCACCGTCGGCAAATATCCGGTGGAGGCGGTTGGAGTGCTCGACCGCGTGGCCCGCCGCATCGAACGAACCGGCGGCCTGAATTTTGCGGAATTCGCGGTGACCAAATCTTCGCGTGAAAAAACCGTGCAATCCGCCGTTCAGCTCGCGAATTCGATGCCCGATTCCAAGATCCTGGTTTTCACCAAGCGGGGTTACATGGCGGACCACTTCAGCCAGCAACGCCCCCTCAAAGCCCCCATCTATGCCTTCACCCCCAGCGAGCAGGTCGCCCGCCGCCTCACCCTGAACTGGGCCACCCTGCCCATCGTGATGCCCTTCGACCTGCGCCCGGACTTCACCATCGCCGGGGCGGAACGCCTGCTCCTTGCCGCAGGCCTCGTGGCCCATGGCGACGAAGTCGTGATCCTCACCGACGTCGTGGTGGGTCCCGATCGCTTCGACTCGATCCAGGTTCGCCGGATCGCGTGACTATCTGTAAAAATCCGAGATCGTCCCGACCACGGCCGTAAGCTCGGACTCTTCGAGTTCGGGGTAGATCGGCAGGGCGAGGGATTCGCGGGCGGCCAGTTCGGACTCGGGAAGGTCTCCGGGTTGGTAGCCGAGGTTGGCGAAGCAGGGTTGCAAATGTAATGGCTGAGGGTAGTACACGGCATGTCCTATCCCTTGTTCGGCGAGGCGGGCTTTGACGGCATCCCGGTCTTTGACCCGGACCACGTATTGATGATACGTGTGGTGGCCGGGGAGTCCGGAGTCGGCATGGGGTTCGGTGGGGAGGACAACCACCCCGGAAGCGACCAGGTCGCGAAAGCCCTCGCGATAAAGATCGGCATGGTGTTTTCTGGCAGTGTTCCAACCGGCGACAAAGGGTAGCTTGGCATGGAGAACGGCGGCTTGGAGGGCATCCAGACGGAAGTTGCCACCCACGGTTTCATGGTGATAGGTGCGGGTCATTCCGTGATTCCGAATGTTCCGGAGTTTTTCCGCAAAGGCGGCGTCCTGGCAGGAGACAAGTCCCCCATCCCCGGCCCCCCCCAAGTTTTTGGTGGGGAAAAAGCTGAAGTAGGCGGAGCCGGCGATGGCACCGGAAGGGAGGGGGCCCTTGCGGGAGGGATACATGGCCCCCACGGCCTGGGCGGCATCTTCCACCACCTCGAGTTGAAAGCGCCCGGCCACCTCAAGAATTTCGTCCATGGCACACACGGACCCGAACAAATGCACGGGAATCACAGCGCGGACACGATTGCCACGCGGCGTGAGGGGCGTTCCCTTGGCATCGCGCTGACATTTTGTCTCAAGATATTCTTCAAGTTTGGTGACATCAAGATGCATGGTGTCCCGACGGATATCGACAAAGACAGGTTCGGCCCCGAGCCGCTCGATACAGCCGGCCGTGGCAAAAAAGGTGTAGGGGGAGGTGATGACCGCATCGCCGCGGCCAATCCCCATCGCCATCAAAATGGCCAACTGGGCATCGGTGCCGGATGACATTCCCACGGCCTGTTGGCAACCAAACTCCGCACAGAACGCCTGCTCAAAATCCTCCACCGTTTTGCCCAACACAAACTGCTGGGTTTCAAAAACGGTTGCCACGCGGGCCGACACGGCTGCGCCCACCTGCCGGTGTTGCCGGGTCAGGTCAAGGAGAGGAATGCGCACGCGAGACTACTTGACGACACCAAACTCGGCACGGCGGTTCATGGCCCAGGCGGAATCCCCGCTTCCGGGATCGGCAGGCATGTCCTCGCCAAAACTCACGGTCTGAACCTTGGAGGCACTCACACCCGCGGAAATCAGGGCTTCGCGCACGGCAATCGCACGCCGCTCTCCCAACCCGCGGTTGTATTCCTCCGTGCCGCGCTCGTCCGTGAAGCCGGCCACAATGACGGTGTTGCCGGAGGATTTCACCGAAGACGCAACTTGATCGATTTTGGACTGCTCGGAACCCGAGACCGCATAGCTGTCATATTCAAAATACACGGGCGAGAACTGGCCACGCTGCACACTGGAGCCAAAGAAATTCGCGCCATCAATCCGGTCGGCCAACGGAGTGCCGGAAACAAAATCCCCATCGATTCCGGCGTATTCATCGCTCTGCTTTTTTTTGCAGGCAGGGAGAGCGATCAGGAGGACGGCGGCAAGGGCTACGGAGAAGACACGTTTCATGGGAGAAGATCTTACCGATTGCCGTGCAAAAGATCAACACTGTCCTGCATGGGACAGTGATTAAATATGTCAGATCTGACAGGCCCCGGGACCGCTGGCGGCCCGACGGCCTCCTTTTTGCTAATTGCTCATTTTTTCCTCACCTCCACCGAAGCAGGAAAATCGCTCGATGTGATTTCTGGCTGTAAAAAGTCAGGCAACTGTGGAATCTTACTGCTCATGAAAATCCGATTAGCTCTGCTCCTTGTTGCCGTCCTCTTGAGTGCTCGCGTCATGGCCGCCGATCCTGCCCCCGAGGTGGCCATCATTTCCACCACCAAAGGAGAGTTCGTTCTGGAGTTTTGGCCCGAGGTGGCACCCAAAACCGTCGCAAATTTCAAAAAGCTCGCCACCGAGGGCTTTTACGATGGCACGGCGTTTCATCGCATCATCAAAGGCTTCATGGCGCAAGGCGGTGATCCTCTCACCAAGGATCTGGAGCAGGAAGCCCGCTACGGCACGGGGGACCCCGGCTACAAAATCCCCGCCGAGTTCAACAGCCGCAAACACACCCGCGGCGTGATTTCCATGGCCCGCTCGGCCGACCCTGACTCCGCTGGCAGCCAATTCTTTCTGATGCTCGGGGATGCGCCGCATTTGGACGGCCAATATTCGGCTTTCGGCAAAGTGGTCAAAGGACTCGACGTGTTGGACAAAATCGAGGCCGTGCCCGTGACAACCTCCCCCGGCGGTGAACCCAGCAAGCCCACCGAGCGGGTCGAGATCGAAAGCATCAAAATCGTGACGGCTTCCGCGAAGATAGACTGAGACCCTGCAAAAAGGCATGCCTCGCGTTTTTCCAAAGCTTTCGGTCGGGCTAGTTCAGAACCGTTGTTCCACCGACCTTGCAGCCAATGTTGAGGCCGCTGAACGGGGCATCCGAGAAGCCGCCGCCCGGGGGGCCACGATCATCTGCCTCCAGGAACTTTTTGCGTCGGTGTATTTTTGTCAGGTCGAGGACCACAAATATTTTGAGCTGGCGGAAACCATCCCCGGCCCTTCCACGGAACGGTTCGGGGCCTTGGCCGCCGAACTGAAGGTGGGTCTTATTGTTTCACTCTTCGAGCGCCGGGCGGCAGGGTTGTATCATAACACCGCCGTGGTCATCGGGCCGGATGGTTCGCTCCTCGGCAAATACCGGAAGATGCACATCCCCGATGACCCGCTTTTCTACGAAAAATTTTATTTCACGCCCGGCGACCTCGGCTACCTCGCGTGGGAGTTGGGGGGAGCCAAGGTGGGGGTTTGTGTCTGCTGGGACCAATGGTATCCCGAGGCGGCCCGACTGACCGCTCTCCGGGGAGCCCAGATTCTTTTTTATCCCACCGCCATCGGTTGGCATCCCTCGGAAAAAGCCCGACACGGACGCCGCCAACACGCCTCATGGGAAACGATTCAGCGGAGTCATGCCATTGCCAATGGCTGCTACGTCGTCGTCCCCAACCGTGTCGGTCATGAGGCCCCGGATGGGGGAGATGGCATCGAGTTTTGGGGGCAGAGTTTTATTTGCGACCCATCCGGCGAAATTCTCGTCAAAGCCAGCGAGACCGGGGAAGAGGTTTTGGTGGTCGAAGTGGACTTGGGACTCGTGGAGACCCAACGCACCCACTGGCCCTTCCTTCGCGACCGCCGGATTGATTCCTACGGGGAAATCACGAAGCGGTTGATTGATTAGGGTAAAGTTAAAGATTGGTGAGCGCGCGGGAACGATGCGTCTCGCGCGTTTCAAGCTGGAACCTGCCGGTGAAGCCCACAAAGACACGGCCGGGACGAGCTTGCCCCCCCCCGGCCTGCATGACAACTCCCACAGCAACTCGCCAGACAACTTTTTTTTCGCGGTTTCGCAGTCGATTCTGTGCTTCCAAATTGAAGCGCATATGTGTCATTGCTTACGGTGATGCAGCCGATACACATTGCACGGGAGGGCACGGCCCTTGGCCGTTTTACCGCAGAAGACGTGGCGGAAGGATTGAGAGACGGAAAATTTTTGCCAACCGATCTGGCATGGAGTGATCCGATGCCGGAATGGATTCCTCTCTCCGACTTCCCGGGTCTGCCCGAAGTGCCGCCCCTGGACTCCCCGCAGCAAGCCCCCGACCTCCCCCCCCTCCCGGCGGGGCCGCCATGGGAAAAGCGCGAGGAATTGGGTTTTATCAAGGCTTTGACGGAAACCGTCACCGGGTTCCTCGTGCATCCGCGGACGGTTTATGCGGGATTTCAGACGGAAGGCGGCTTGAGGAATCCACTGTTGTTCTTGGTTCTGATTGGCACGGTGACCGGGTGGGTGGCTTTGACATACCAGTATGTGCTCACCATCGTGAACCCGGAAACTCTCGGGGAGGCGCTCAAGACTTTTCCGCCGGACAAGATCTGGATGTTGTTTGCCGGGATGTTTGTGCTCATGCCGGTTGGGGTTGTGATCAGTGCATTTGTGTCCTGCGGGATCTTTCATGTGGCGCTACTGCTTCTTTCAAAAACCCCGGTGCGTTTTGAAAGCATGTTTCGGATTTATTGTTATGCTTGGGGTTCGGCATCTGTCTTGCAAGTGTTGCCGATGTGCGGAGGATATCTTTACCCGCTTTTTGCGATTTATCTGACGGTTCTTGGCCTGCGCGATGTTCAGAAAGTGAACACCCCGGTTGCCATCTTCGCGGTTCTGCTTCCCATCCTCCTGTGTTGCGGGCTGATGATTTTTGCCGTCGGACTCTCGGCCGCCGGTGCGGCGGTCAGCACAGTCAAATAAGGTCTCAGATCCGAAACACCGGGCTCGCTTCGTGTTGGGAAGCGCAGTGCACGCGGGGATTTCTGGGTTGCAATTTTCCACCGACAGCCCCGATGGCGAGGTCCGGGGTGTTACAGTCGCGACTGAGGTGGCAGAGGATGATCGTCTCGAGGGCCGGGGCCTCCAACTTCGCCACAAGCTCTGCCGCATCGGCATTTGAGAGGTGGCCGTGGCGGGACGCAATTCTTTGTTTCACCGACCAAGGGCGTTTGGTGTCATTTTGGAGCAGGGTGTCGTCATAGTTCGTTTCGACGAGCAGGCCTTGAATATTTTGCAGGGCTTCAACGACCAGGCGGGTGGCGTAACCAAGATCCGTCAGCACACCAAATCCGGCATGCTCTTCTTCGATCCGAAATCCCACGGGATCCGAGGCGTCATGGGGCACACTGAAAGACCGGATCTGCAGGTCTTTGATGGCGAACCGGGAGCCGGTTTCAAAAAGGCGGACCCCCCCCGGCACTTCGGGCACCTGAAGAGCTCTGGCCGTGAGCGTGTTGCAATAAAGAGGCACCTTCCACCGCTTGAGAAAAACTTTGAGCCCCCCGGTATGATCCGAATGTTCGTGTGTGAGTAAGACACCATCAATGGTGGCAGGGTCGACGCCTGCCGCGATCAGCCGGCACTCCATCTGTTTGGCAGAAAGCCCGGCATCCACAAGCACGCAGGCCCCACCTCCCCGCACAAGGGTCGCATTGCCCGCACTGCCACTGCCCAAAACCAAAACCTCCATGGCGACAGTAAAATCACATCACCGCGGAAAAGAAAGGAATCCTCACCGAATCAGCCCCCAGCGTTTGCTGAATGGCCAATAAACAATGAGACCCCGGCCACTGACATTTGCCTCGGGCACGGCACCCCAGTAGCGGCTGTCGCTGGAGTGGTAGCTGTTATCGCCCAGCGCGAAGAACGATTTTTTGGGAACTTCGAAGGTGTCTTCCGGGTTGTTCAGAAAGGGAAACCCCGGGATGTTGGCATAGCCGCGATAGCCGTTCTCGCTGGAAATCACGCGGAGAATGGAACGTTCGGCGGGTTCCTTGCCATCGATGATGAGATTCGGGGCATCAATGCGAAGGACATCGCCGGGCTCACCGACAAGGCGTTTGATGTAGTGTTGGGACTGCACCCCTCGCGGCAACCCGGCTTCGATGCGGCGGATGCCGGTGGTTTTGAAAACAAAGACGTCGCCACGGGATGGCGGGAGAAAATGATAAGACACCTTGTCCACAAAAACCTGGTCGCCTGTGTCCATCGTGCCCACCGCGATGGGATCGCCCTTTTTGAAAACCTTGCCCGGGGCCAGGTCAAAGGCCCGTGCCAGCGGATCGGCAGGGGAAAACACGGTGTAGCGCTTGTTGGCGGTGAAGATATCCGTGAATGTGAAAAAATTGAGATGCGTGCGTTCCCGCAGGGTCACGATTTCGATGTCTTCATCCGCCACAAGATTCAGGTAGGTGCGGCCCAGCCACACGAATTCAAAGGCGCGCTTCACAAAATTGGGAGGCGGGGTATCCGTGCGATTACCAACCACCCCATACAAGGTGGGCTGCATGGATCCCGTCGGAATCCGGAAGGGTTGGAGAATGTAGGCCCGGACCCCGGCAGCGATCACAATGGCCACCAAAAACACCTCCACGTTTTCCCGCCATCCCGCATCATTCGGGGGTGGTGCGATCCGGCCGACAGCACGGTCAATCTCTTCGCGGACGGTCTCAAGACCTTGACGGTCCCGCCCGCGAATGGCCTCTTTCAAGCGTGCTTGCAGCCCCTCGAGCTCCGACAGATCCTTCGCTTTGAGCACATCTCTCCGGTAGTTGATGATGCGGCCCAGAGCATGACGGTAATGCTTCGCATCCTTGATGTAGCGCGGTGTCAGAAAAAACATGGAAGAGGGAACATCTCAGCACCCGGCCTGCTTGGCAAGCCGTGGAATTATTGCTCCGAAGGCCGCGAACACGCGCGCTGCAGCAACCGCTGAAGGCGGCGGATGACAGCGTCGGAAAGCTTGGTGCCGTCCTTGTTGGAAACGTAAAAGCTGTCAATGGCGACATCCATTTCGGTCGTCACGCGGGAGAGGGCAATATTCACGCCGGCCTCTCCGAACGCCCGAAGCAATCCGTAAAGCAGTCCGAGCCGGTCGGGACTTTGGACGTCCACCAGGGTGTAAACAGGGTGGTCCGAATTGCTGATCGAGATTTTGGTGGGCAAGTCGGCCTCTTGGGAGATCCGGTAAGTTCGCAAGCGGGCCGCCCGGCTGATCAGCGGGCGAAAATCAAAATCCTCGACCCGGAGGCTTTCGGCAAGCTGGGTTTCAACCTTCGCAATGTCCTTGGCACTGGAGATGGGTTCATGGCCGGTGGTGGAAACACGAAAGATGTCGAGCGCGAGATTGTCAGCACGCGTAAAAATGTCGGCACTGAGGATGTTGATATGCGAAGCGAGGAACGCCCCCGCAATCCGCTCCAGCAACCGGGGACGATCCCACCCGCAGACGGCCACCTCGCTGTGTCCCAATTCCGCGCGTTCGTGCCAACGAAAAGCTGGAGAAAGAGCTCCCGATTCGCTGCGGAGGTGGTTCTCCAAAAATGTGCGAAAAAGCCGCAGGTGAAGGGCCACGGCTTCCGAATCAAACATCTGCCAGTAACGGTCCGGCATGTGACCAAAATGCGCGGCGATTTCCTCAACAAAATCTTTGGGCAGGCGCTTGACCACACCTTCCCGAAGCTCCGCAAGACTTCGCTGGGACATGGCCAGCGAGCTGTGGCCGTGATCAAAATAATCCGAGGTGTAACGGTAGAGCGTCCAAACAAGCCCCTCTTTCCAATCCGACCATTTTTCATCGCTGGTGCCCATGCCGTCCGCCAACGTGAGAAGCATGAGGGCATCGAGGTTGGCCTTGGATCCCACGATGGCGGCGAATTGGGAGATGGTTTCCGGGTCCTCGAGATTGCGCTTTTGGGCAATGGAGCTCAGCTCGTAGTGGGAATTCACCAAGGTGATCAACATCTTCCGACGCTCCGAGGAAAGCTGAAGGCGGCGCGCCACCTTTTGAGCAAGGGTCGCGCTGGCGTCCTCGTGATGACGCGTATTCGCCGCCTTCCCGGTGTCATGAAGCAGGATCGCCAGATACAACATCGCCGGATCTTCCAGCCTTTGAAACATGGCCCGGTAACCGCGGAACCGTTCTTCATCACTGAACAAAATGCCATCCAACTTTTCCATGCACACCAGCGTGTGTTCATCTGTGGTGTAGCGGTGATAAAACTCATGTTGAACCAGGCAGGTGAGCTCCCCGAATTCCGGAACATAACGCCCCAAAAATCCGAGGTCATGCATCTCGCGCAGGATCCGCCCGACCTCGCCCTTGCGAGAGAGAATCGCCAGAAACGTTTCCCGCGAGGCCCGCGCGTATTGGAACGTGCGGTTCACAAGCGGCAACTTCCTGCGGAGGGAATCCCTCAACTCGCCGCTGAGCTCAAGCTGCCGGACCTGGGCGTGATGAAACGCCCGGATCATGCGATATTGATCCGAAGTCAACGCGTCCTTGGGTTCGAGGTATAGACGGCCTGCCCGCGAGGCAAACCCATCAAAGGTTTCCACCTTCGGTTTCAGAAACCCGAGGAGGCCGGATTTTTTGGGCTCCGGCCGGAGCTTCAGTCGTTCGATAGCGGAGGACGTGATGAGTTGGATCTCTCGGGAGTTGGTGTAATACTCCCTCATGAAGACCTCCACCCGGCGCAGAATGTGTTTTTGCGGGTAGCCCAGGGAGGTGGCCACCTTGCCCTGCATTTGCAAGGTGAGAGTGTCGAACGCCCGCCCCCCAAGATATTGCATCTCCGCCCGCACCCGCATCAAAAAATCATAACTCCGGTCCAACGCCCGCCGTTCGGAATCTCTCAAAAATTTGCCCTCCACCAGCTTGGGCATCGTCATGATCCGCTCCTTGAAATACGCCAGCCACAGCAGGTTTTGATAATCCCTCAGCCCTCCCACGCCATTTTTGATATGCGGCTCCTGCATGAAGACGCTCCCGCCGTATTTCACATGAAGTTCTTCTTGGTTGGCAAGCCGCCACTTGATGTAAGCCGCCTCCCGGCCCCGCACGCATTCGTCTTCAAATCGTTCGCGGAATTCACTGAAAATCTCGCGGGTCCCCAAGAGGAAACGGCTTTCGAGAAGAGCGGTCTTGGTGACCAGATCGGCATTGGCCTGCTTGATGGCTCCCAAAATCGAGCGGGTGGCGTGCCCCACCTTGTAGCCAATATCCCAAAGCGCCATGAGAATCCTGCGGATCGCCTCCTCGGTGACCTTGGAACTCGTGTTGGTGGGATGAAGAAAAATGATGTCGATGTCACTCATCGGCGCGCGCTCGCGCCGCCCCTAACCACCAAAGCCCGCCACCGCCAGTGGCTCGGGAAGCCCCTTGGGTGCCACCTCTGCGATGATGGCCGCGGCCAGCTCGCGGAGCAAAACGTCCACCATGTCGGACCGCTGACGCGCCACCTCGCGGCCTCCCCCCCCGCTTTTGTGCCAGAGTTGCAGGCGGTGTTCTTCCACCTTGCGGAAACCCTTGAAAATGGCGACCGACTCGCCGCGCCGGGTTTTGGTTTGCTCGCGGAGCTTCGTCGCCGCTTGCTCGAAGGACTGGTCTTGCGGCCCCATCAGTTGTTCGAGGTGGGACGAATGACGATTTCGACGCGGCGGTTGATTTGTTGATCTTCGATGGAGCCGGAGGCGGGGGCAATGAGGCGGAATTCTCCAAACCCCCGTGTCTGAACGCGCTCGCCGGGGATGGCCATGGCAGCGATCAGCCACGATCTCACCGACTCGGCCCGGCGGGTGCTGAGCTCGAGATTGTATTCTTCCGAGCCGAAGGAATCCGTGTGACCCTCGATCAGGAAACTGGACTGTGGGTTTTTTTGGATGAGAGCGGCCAGCTTGGACAGACTCTCCAAAGCGACTTCCCGCAAGTCGGCCGAGTCATAATCAAAAAGCAGGTCCGTGGGCATGAGGATCGGCGCGGTCTCGGCACTGAGGGGACCGGTCTGGGCCAACAAATCGTCGAGGTTGCTGAAACCGGGTTGCGTGCTTCCCCGAAGTGCCCCCTCCGGCGCAATGGCCGAACCGGGCAGGGCATCCGGAGACAGCGACTCTTGTAGGGTCACCGGGCCTGCCACAGGCAGATCCTTGAGCAGGGTTTCCCGAAGCGCTTTGGGGTCGTCCAGCAGGCTTTCGGCACCGCTGGCCCGTGCATCATCAATGGTGGAGGCCAGATCCGTGCTGGAGGGGTTGGGCTTGTCGGTGAGCCGGGGCTGATCGATTTTTGGAGCTGTGAACTTTTGGTCGGGCTCACCCATCAAGGTGTCGAAAGAGACTCTCTCCTCGACCACTTTGACCGGCACGGGGGCCAGGGCCATGGCGGTGACATCCGAGGGTTCCGGCTCGAGTAGCTTGGGATCAATCTCGGCGCGTTCGATGCGAAACGTGCGGGGAACAATTTGATCGAGGTATTCATTGCTCATTTCGGAGATCACATGGCCGCGGGCCCACCACGCGAGCAGCCCGTGCAGGAGAATCGAAATGATCAAGGCCGGCACGATCCACACCACAAAGGGGGACGCGTCTCGCTCATCGGAATAGTTGGTCACGGAAGCCACTGGCAGAAACTTAAGAGGCCGAAGGGGAATATTCAATCTGGAACGGGATGAATTCGCGAATTATCCTGCGCCCATGGACGAAAAACCCAAACCTCCCGGAAACCCCATCCAGCGGGTGATTTCTTACTTCTCAGGATTGGTGCGCAAGCTGATGGAGCTGAAGGATACCCCCCATTCCATCGCCGGGGGGGTTGCGATTGGAATGTTTTTTGGGTTCACCCCGCTTTTTGGCCTCAAAACGCTTCTGTGCCTCGGGGCGGCCTACGCGCTCCGCTGCAATGCCATTGCCGCCGTGGTGACCGTTTGTCTGCATGATATTATCACCCCCTTCTGGCCGGTGCTCCTTCGTTTTGAATACGACATCGGGTATTGGATCCTGAGCAACCCGCACAGGTTCCCCCCCCGATTGGAGACGCATCACTTTCATTTGGAGGAGATGATGAAGTGGACCACCTTCCTGAATGTCGGGTTGCCCTTGCTGGTGGGCTCTCTGTTTATCGCCGTGCCCGCCGCTGCCGTGGCGTATGTGGTGACCTTGGCCATCGCCAAAAGACGAAACCGCCGGCTCCTGGAAAAGGAGAACGCCAAGTCCTAGAGTAACAGTTTAGCCCTATTTTTGAGTTAAGGCGGAGGGCTGAATATTGTGTCCT
>JBBECL010000149.1:0-29178 GCA_040881805.1 Terrimicrobiaceae bacterium
GCCGGCTTGCCAAAACACTCCTCCCCCCCCAGGTCACCAACCGCAAAAAAATTCCCTTCTTCCTCCCCATGGAATTCTTCTTCAATCACCCCCCCATCCGGGCCCTCATCCACGATACCCTCAACGAGGACCAAATCCGCAAACGCGGATACTTCGAACCAGCCATCATCCGCGACCTCCTCGAAAAAATGGAGAAACGCGAATTCGTCCACCTCAAGCAGGTCATGTCCCTTGTGATCCTCGAACTCTGGCACCGCGCCTTCATCGACACTCCCTGATCGCCCCCAAAAAAGGCGCCACCCCTATATCCGTTTACATGATCCACCTGGATCATCTAAACGGGAGAGTTGAACCTCGGGGGAGGGCCAGCATTTGGAGATTCCGAGGGGGGGGGGGATGTTGGGCTAATTGAGGGAGGATTTCTTTGTTCTCTCCGCGGTGTTGAGTTTGAGGATTCGGGCGAGTTCTTCGATGCCTTGGCGGTTTTCGTTCACGCCGTGGCCGGAGGGCACGGCTTTTTCTGAGACGGTCGCGGGCAGGTGGGAGCTCCAGTAAGGAACGATGCCATCCGAGCTTTTTTCGATGGGGACGGGGATTCCGCGAGTTCCAAGGATGGTGTGCAGGGGGATGGGGTGGGCAAGCGGGAGGTGCAGGATGGAGAGCAGGAGGGGGGATTCGGCCCGGAGAAATCGGATGCTGTTGTTGGGGAGGCGAAAGATGTCACGCGCATCGTCTCTCATGGCGTTCAGAAGCTCGAAGCTATTTTGTTGGATGGGCGAGATGGGAAGGCGGATGAGGTTGGCGATAAAGCCGGCGAACGAGCGCAGGGCGATGGGACTGCCGCGATGGGGGGTCGCCATAAAAACCACGCGGTCCACGTCCCCCCGGGGCGTGAAGTAAACCAATTCTTTGACGGCCTGCCGCACCTCGGGTTCCAGGTTGATTTCGTCGATGGAGCGGTCGGAGAATTGTTTCCACCACTTGTCGCCGGCCTGCCGCACCAAGAGGCTGGAGATCAATCCGCCCATGCTGTGACCGACAAGGACTTTTTCTTTGAGGAGGGGGCTGCGGGCGGACCGGTTGAGGACTTCGTCGTAACGCTCAAGTTCTTGGCGGAGGATGGCCGTGGATTGCCAAACGGGAAGTCCCGTGGGGTAAAGGAAAAACCAGAATTGGTAACGATGACGGATCTGCGGATCGGCCATAAGGAGGTTGAGTGCCTGGGTCCAGGCTTCCGGGCGTGAGAGCAATCCATGCACAAAGACGACGGGAATTTTTTGGGGATCGTAGGGTTGGAATTGGAGCAGGCGGGCTGAATCGACGAGAGCATCCGATCGGAACATGGCTCCCACATCGATGGCCCGGTTTTTCCCACGGCTCAGGACGATGGCCAGGGGAGCAGAAAAATCAGCAGCGATGGCAGTCTGACGGTTTTGCACCGTCCACGTTTCGTGATCAATGGCTTTGACAAATTGCAGGCGGGCTTCCGGGCCGGAAAAGGTCAGGAGCGCCGTGAGTGCCCACCCCATTCCGGTGTTGGGAATCCCGGGTTGGGACGAGAGGCTGGGGGCATCCTTCGGAAGCCAGGCAGTGTAGGCCACGCCGAAGCCGGGGCGGGTGACGCGCTCCATGAGCCCGCGGATTTGGATCCGGGAGGATGGGATCAATTCCGCAGCGATGGAGGGATCAAAAAGGCCCTTCCCTGATTTCCGAACGCTGACGGAGGTCAAGCCCGGAACATCGTTCAAACGCTGGGTGACAAAACTTTTTGTTTGAAGAAGAGCGACAACCTCGCGCACGGCGGCGTCATAGACAAGGACATCCGGGGACTGGTTTTTCAGGGCGCCGGGCAGAGCCAGGCGGGCCGCTTGCGTGAAGGCGGCCAAGCGTTGGGATTCCTCCGCCCCTCCACGCCGTCCGCGTTCCAACCATTCCATGGCGGAGGTGGGTTGAGTTTTTTGGAGTTTGGCCAGAGCGCGTTCGGAGGCCCGGTCGGTGGGGGTCACCCGGGTCTGAACGGTTGAGCAGGCTGACAGGCCAAAGGCCAGGAAGCAAAGAAGAAGGGAATGGGTGGTTTTCACGGTGTGTGTGGATGAGATCTGATTTTTATTTGTCCGGACTGAGCGCAACGACTTGCACGGAAACCTTCATACTTTCGAAGGCATCGGCCGGTCCTGACCATGAGCCTGAGAGGGGAGACGCTTGGGAGTGATGGGGAGCAACACCGACTGAAATGTGTTCGTCTCCGGCAAGTTTGTTGTTGGTTGGGTCGTAGCCTTTCCACCCCACTCCGGGAATATAAATTTCGGTCCACGCATGGGTGGACCCGTGTTGGCCTTCCCCCATCTGCACGTATCCGGTCACAAATTGGGCTGCAAGGCCCCAGTGCCGGGCGGCCTCCAGCATGAGGACGGCATAATCGCGACAGGACCCACTTCCCAGAGCAATCGTTTCGCTGGGTGATTGTACGCCCGGGTCTTCGCGGCGTGCGTATTGAAAAACTTCAAAAATCCGGGTGTTGAGATTGTTCAGGAGTTCGAGCGTGTCGATGAGTTGCCCCGGCTGATACAGATCGCGAAGCCAATTCCTGAGCGCGGGTCCATCCTGGGGATAACTGGGAAACCGGTAGGGAATGAGCCCGAGGTGCTCGCTCGGGGGGTATTGAAACGGGAACGACCTGGCCATGGCATCCACGTGACACTCCTCCAGTTTCTCGTCATACAAATCCACATCGACCTCGCTGAAGATTCGCAATCTCCCGGCAGGTTCGGTGAAGGTGATCTTGGCGACAGAATTGGCATCCAAGTCGCGCACCCAACGAACCGTGGCCTTGGGTTCAATTTCCAGGCGCCCACGCTCAATATGCACATCATGCCCTTCCCGGGGCCTCATCAAAGCCCGATGGAGCCCGAAGGTGACGGGTTGGTTGTAGTGGTATTGGGTCTCGTGGGTGATACGAATTTTTTTCATGGTAAGGCGTGCCGGGAACAGGCCCTTCGAGGAGGGTCTCGGGGCATGGCAGCAAGGTCCTGCCAACAACTCCCCGGATCCATGTCATAGCCTCTGACATGGTGTCACGTCCACATCTGGAAAAAACTATTTTAGCACGTCAGCGCTGAGCGGACGTTTCGGAGAAAAACCGGGCAACCGCAGGGTTGGCGGCATGGTCCACCAAGGGGGGCTCACTCATCAGGGAGTTGAACAAATCCCGCGAAAGCAATCCGCGGACCGCGCCCAAAAATTCGGCGGCTTTTGAGGAATTTCCAGCTTGAAGCTCGATGGCCGCTGCGGGAATCCCGACATTTGGCAGGGAATGAATCGGCGAGATTTCCAGGGTTTGGATGATCTCCCGCTGGGCTCTATCGGATTGGCCGGCATGCATCAGCCCGAGATAATACCGTCCTGCCGCATAGTTGTTTTGAGGCTCCAGATTGAAGGATTCCTCAAAGAGCGCGATGGCTTCCTCGTGTTTGCCTTGCAATTGGTAAACGGAGGCTAAATTGATTTTGTCAGGGACGCTCTTGTTGTTGAGCTCCAGAGCCCGCAAGAAGCATTTCTCCGCCATCTCAAGGTCACCGGTGCGATGGGAAACAACGCCACGCATCCGGCTGACTTCCACTTCGGCAGCATCCAGACGCCGTTTGGCCTCTTCGTAGTTGCCGCGTTTGATGTCAATGGTTGTGGAATCCAACCACCCATTTTCCACGGTCTGAAAAGGAGTCACCGATTGCCATTGGGGGATGGGTTGGGCGGGGTGGGAGGTCGTGGAGGCAATGACAGGATTCTTTTGCTCCTGCGTGTGCTTGATCACAAACATGGTTCCAATCCCTGCAGCGGCCGTGGCAATAATCGCCGAGATGATGAAGGCATTCCTTCGCTCGGCGGCCAGGCGCGGGTCATTCCACCATGTGAGGCGTCCTCTGCTTCTGGTTCTGATCATGGTTCTTAGGGGGTGAGGGAGGACCGTCTGAAATCACTGCGAACCGGTTGCATTGACACCAGAGACCGACAGATGCTGCTTGCGGATAGATGACTGGGAGGCATAAAGATGAAGGATAGTTCCATTATCTCTGGATTCACTAAGTAATTGACTACGTGGTGAGGTGTCGCGCAAGCAGGAAAATGGGATTTTTTTGGGCGAGAGTTTTTTACGCCCCCCGATCAGGTGACGGGTTTTCGTCCGGGGACAAAGCACAAAACCATCAAAAATGACACCAGCACCAGCACGGCGCTTAAGCCCATGATGACTTGCAATCCGTGGAGGTAGGCTTGGGTCACAATCTGAGCCAGGTCACCCACTTCGGCGATGGTGTGATTTTTCAGGTGGAGTTGATGGATATTCCGGGCACCCGCCATCACATTGCCGACAGCCGCCTCCTCGGCGGAGGTGAGGGTGACGCCCTCTTTTGCGAACAGTTGGTTCAGGTGGTGGGTGCTGGCAGTGGTGAAGATGGCGGTGTTCACGGCGAGCATCAGGGCGGAGCCTGCCAACTGACACATGAAGGTGATTCCACTCACCAGGCTGGCCTTTTCCGTGCCTGCGGTTTCGATCGCCCGCGCACTGACCGTGGGAATCACCGCCCCCACTCCGATGCCAAGCAGAACGAGGAGCGCATTAAAGGGCAACCACGAAGCTCCGGGACCAACCCACCCCAAAACCAAGGAGGCCAAGCCCGCCGAAACAAGACCCACCAAAAGGAGGGAACGCGTCCCAAAACGCTTGGTGAGTGGACCCCCAAAATAAGAGACCACTCCGTAGCTGAGCATAAAGACCACGACCCTCAGACCGGCCGCAATGGGATCATCACCCAAAAATTTCATGGCAAACTGGGTGAAATAAAGGAGGACAATGAAAAAGAGTTGGCAGATCACCATCACACACACGCAAAGGGTCTGGAATTCCCGGTTGCGCATGAGGTCAAGGGGGACCAGTGGCTCGGCAGCCCGTTTTTCGATGAAGGGGAACGCCCCGAGCAACACGATGGCAAGCATTGAGAGTCCAAGAATTTTCGGGTTGGACCATCCCCAGGGTTGGACTTGATAAACCACGATCATCAGGGCCACGAGTCCACCGGTGAGTGCCACCATGCCCGCATAATCGTTGCGCGGGCGCGGGCCACGGATTTCGGCATCTTTGGGCACACTCCAGATGGTGATCACCATGGCCAAAAGCGCCATGGGCACATTCACCCACAGCACCCACCGCCAGGAAAACCATTCCGTGAGAGCCCCTCCCACCACCGGCCCGGCCGCATTGCCAAGGGAACATGTACCAAAAATCAGCCCCAGCGCAAAACCACGCTTCGCATCCCCCACAGCCGCGCAGGCCATACCAATCATCGCCGGCCGAAGCAGGGCCGCCCCCACGCCTTGAAGAACTCGAAAACCAATCACGGATCCTCCGCTCCACGCCATCCCTCCCAGCAGGGAGGCCAAAGCAAAAATTCCCATACCAATAAGGAAAATGGTTTTGCGGCCATAGGCATCGGCGATCTTACCACCGGCCACCATCATCACGGCAAAGGCCAGCACGTAACCATTGATCACCCACTGAACGCTGACCAGATCCAACGCGAATTGGCGCTCCAAAGCCGGCAGGGCGAGGTCAACCGAGGCGAAGTCGAGCGCGATGGCCAGAGCGCCCATCACGATGGCTGCATAGATGAAGAGATTTCTGTTCATCGCAGAGCATTGTCCACGATGGAAAACGCGCCGCAAGTCATTTTGACCGCGGGGTCCTTGGGCGCGTCTGATTCACGCGGGTGACTTGTGCGAAAGCATCGACTTTGTGGAAATTGTTGGTTAGGAATCCGACATGCCCGGCCCCCGCCGCAAACGCAAAGGACAAAAGCGACTGGATCTGGTTGCAGGCGGGGTCTTGCCTGCAACAGTCCCCAAACGCTGGGTGAAAATGTTTGTGGGGCTATTTTTGCTGATCCCCTGCGGCATTCTTGCGCAGACCTTCTTCACGATTTTCGCCAAGGCGACGGTTCACGAAGGATTTTGGATGAGCGAGGAGTTTTGGTTTTTCTCGCTGGGTGTGATTCTCTGGATGGTGGCCTTTGCGGGACTGCCCAGGCCCCTGTGGTTGTATGTTTTTGGTCATGAGCTCACCCACGCGTTGTGGGTTCTGATGTTGGGTGGGCGCGTGCATCGTTTCCAGGTCACGCGAAGCGGGGGGCATATCCTGGCCGACCGCACAAACACCTGGATTGCGCTGGCCCCCTACTTTTTCCCGATTTACAGCGTGCTGGTGATCGGCATCTATGGCGGGCTTTCCTTGGTCATGGACGTGGCCCCGTATCGTCAGTGGTTGTACGGGTTGATAGGTGCCACCTGGGGTTTTCATCTCACGTTCACGTGCTGGATGATCCCCAAAGGCCAACCCGACCTTCATTATGGGGGCACCTTTTTTTCGATTGTGTTGATTGCGCTTTTGAATCTGATCGTGCTGTCCCTGATGTTGATTGTCGCCTCACCGCAAGTGACGTGGTTGGGCTTCGGCAGGGAGCTTGTCGAAAATGCGATGGAGTTCACGGTGGGATTCACGATCCTGCTGAATCACATGTTGCGGTGAACGACGCGGAGGGAAGGCGGGCATTTCTTGGGGCGTTGTTCCGGGAGGGTGGCGGGAGCATTCGCTTTGACCGCTGGATGCAGGAACCGCTCTATCACCCGGACCTGGGCTACTACACGGCAAATATTCGTGATATCGGAGCACGTGGCGATTTCACAACATGGCCGGTTTTTGAAGACTCACTGGCAGCGGGGATGGCCAGGTGGCTGCAAGCCCGGCGGCCCCCAAGCGGCGCGTGGAATGTGATTGAGGTGGGAGCCGGCACGGGGACCCTGGCGCTTGCGGTCTTGAGGCAGCTCGGGCGCTGGAAAGCCCCTCACTATCATCTCGTCGAAATTTCTCCGGTGCTTCGGGATAGGCAAAAAAAGCGCCTGCGCTGGAGAAAGGCCTCCTGGCACTCCGATCTCAAATCGGCGCTGGAATCTGTCGGAGGCCACGCCTTTCTCATTTCGAATGAATTGGTGTATGCCTTCCCTTGTCGGGTCTTCCGGAGAACCGCCGGGGGATGGGAGGAACTCTTTGTCGGGGTTCAGGGAGGGCAGGCCGTCGAGCGGTGGCAAGCGGCCGGAGACTTGCCGGACTCCTCGGCTTTTGACCATGACTGGAACCCCGGGCAACGGATCGAGGTCCAGGAATCTTTCCGACAGTGGATTGCCCGCTGGAGCCCTTCCTGGAAAAGCGGGGCGATGCTTGTCATCGATTACGGAGCCACCTCGCCTGCGGTTTACCGTCAGCGACCGCAGGGAACCCTGCGAGCGTATGCGCATCATCAGCGGTTGGAGGGACCCGGGGTTCTCGCGGCATTCGGACGGCGTGATATCACCTGCGATGTCAATTTCTCCGATGTGAGCCGATTCGCCTCACAAGCTGGAATCGCGTGCCACCCCCCGGTGACCCTGGGGACTTTTTTGGCAGGCACGGCCAGTGGGCGGCTCTTGGAGGCGGGGGGGGCTGCCGACCAATTTCAAGTGATGGAAGGACGTCCGGACTTCCAGCAACGGGGTTGAATCAGGATTTCAGCGGACTCACTCTGTGGGGGGCTTGACCCCTTGGGGCACCGGAATCGGAGGATTCACAAGAGACTTGAAAGGCTCGTTGGTCACCGCATTGGTGAAAGCCCCATCCGCGCCAAAGAGTTCACGGACATTGCGTCCGCCGAGCTGGATCGATTTTTCGGCAGCGGCGAAAGAGGCGTTGGTGTCCCCATTGGCCATCAAAGCTCTCGCCAGGATGTAGTGGCTCATGGGGTTCTCGGGTTCGGCCGCCGCGAGCAGGGACGCGGCCCGGCCAAAGGTCGTTTTCATGCCGGCTCCCTCCGCAAAGCTGGCCAGCGTTTTCAAAACCGGAGGCCGGTTGCTGAAGGTTTGGAGGCCCTGCTCGATGAAGTCCACGGATTTGTTGGTTTCTCCCCATGACGCAAAAATGCCCACCAATTGAATAAAAGCGTCTTCATCATCCGGCTTGGCTTCCAACTTGGCCTTCAATGATTTGATCTCGTCGTTGGAGGCTTTGCGTTGCTCGGACATCACCGCGAGTTGAATGATGGCGGTGCTGTGGGGGTCCAGGGCGTAGGCGTTCTCGAGCAATTTGAGCGGCTTGTCAAAATTGCCCCGGTCCCAGGACATCCGGCTCAGGGCAAAGAGCACTTCGGGGTTCGCGGGCCAGAGCTCCAGCGCTTCGAGATAAGCACGCTCGGCCTCGGCCTCCATCTTGCGATGATGGTAAATATTGGCAATCGAGGAACGCAGTTTTGAGAAGGAACGCTGGGCATCAAAATCCTTTCCA
This sequence comes from Terrimicrobiaceae bacterium, assembly GCA_040881805.1. Lineage (GTDB taxonomy): Bacteria > Verrucomicrobiota > Verrucomicrobiia > Chthoniobacterales > Terrimicrobiaceae > JAJTZA01. The sequence goes on from JBBECL010000149.1 coordinate 8,363, forward strand.
TAATTCGGGTCGCCGAGCAGGCGGCTCTTGTAGGCGGCCCAGAATCGAAAGTCCTCCTCCACGACCTCTTTGGGAATTTCCGGGACTTTGTCTTTCATGAGTTGGTAAACCAATCCATGGGGCAGGGCATAATCGTAAGTCCACCGGATGGGAAAACTCTCCTCGATGAACATCGCATGGTCCTCCTTGTTGTGTTCCCAGAGCCATCGGAGCACCGAGGCAAAAACGATCATATTGGGGTCGGTTTCCGCCTTGAATTCCGAGTCCTCCGACGGGTTGACCGCCTTCGCAAAAATTTCCTTCACCTGGTCGGGGGTTGGAAGCACCAGCGGCTTTTCCGGGTAGGCCCCTTCCCGCCCCAACCAGCGCTCAAAGGCATTTTTGGGCTGTGGACGACCCTCCCCATAATGATCGCGGATGTAATTCATATAAAACTCCTCACCCAAGGCATTTTGGGTGATGATATACAAATCTCTGCGATCGAAATCCGGATCCCGCTTATTGTCCGGGGACTGCCCGCTTTCGCCCAAAATCATGTACGTCGGCACAAAGCGTCCGGGGTCGGTTCCTCCAAAAAAAATGCTGCCCTTGGGCAGGTCCTTCAACATGTCATACCCGAACATCCACCCAAACCAACGGTCTCTCTGTGAAGAAGCCGGCTCGCTCCCCACAAAGGTGTAGACCGGCAACACGAGAAGCAGCGGAGCCAGGAAAAAATACACCGTTCGGCGGCGGGCCAGAAAAGCGATGAGCAACCCCGTGCCCAGTCCTGACAAGAGAGCGTAAATCAGATTGGTGTAGGTGTGGTAAGGCATCTGCAACCACCAACCAGCCAGGTCAATTTTGGCAGCATCAAGTGCCGGCTGCAGGAAGGCCGCAAGGACAAACGCAAAGTGCAGGCAGTAAATCCACGTTCGCTGGGGAAGCGGGCAACGCAGGATAAACAAAATCGAGGCAAAATAACCAATCAGCGAAAACGGGGTGAACGCCATGGACAATTGCTGCCAGAAAAACCCGATCCACATTTGCAATCCCTGCAACCGGCTCTGCGTTTCCGGGTTGGCCGGGGCCATTCCGGCCTGCTTGGCTGTGCCCGTCCCCATCAACCGCCCCAGAACCGTGAGACTTTTTTCGGAGAGGCTGCCGCTGTATTGCGAGCGATTAATGGAATAATAAAACCCTTTGAGATCCCGCGCGTAAGCCCAGTTCATCGGTGGGTTGGTGGAAGAAGCAATCGGCATGTAGGCATAGGGCAACAACCCCGCCCCAACGGCCACTGGCAAAAAGGCCACGAGTTTCCAACGGATGCGCAATCTCCTCATCCACACAAAGACGGCAGCCGCTGCCACCACCACATAAAAAAAACGAATGGCCGTTTTCAGGATTTGTATGTCCTGGGACAGGATTGCAAACCCAAGGTAAGCCAGCAACGCCGTGAGCGTGCCCGCAAAAATCCAGTCAGGCAGCGCCCGCCGCCGGAGAAGAAGAATCAACAAGAATGGCAAAGGAGCCAGCGTGAGCGTGAGATGGTGGTTGCTGAAGCACAGCGCCAGGGTAAAAAATGCGCCGAGCATCAACTTGTCATGGGAGGGATTCCGAACCCACCCGTAAAGCAGCGCCAAATACACAGCCACAAGGAGGGCGTGCAGCGCATACACCTCCGCAATCACTGCCTGCGACCACATGGAAACGCTGAAAGCCAGCATCAACGCAAAGGCGATTCCCACGATGGGGGGCAAAAACCGGAGGAGTCCTTTGAGTTCCCCACCCAAAAACCACAGAAGCAAATTTGTGAGGATCCCCGCAGCCATGGCAACAGACATGGCCCCGCACACCCCGCTGAAGAGATTGATTTCCCAGGCGGCATTTCCCAGCGGCAGCAACTGAAACAACCAGGAGAGCAACGTCCACAAGGGATATCCCGTGGGATGGGGCACTCCAAAATGTTGCGCCGCCACAATAAATTCCCCCGAGTCCAACAGGGTCACGTTCGGAGCAGCCGACCACGCATAGACGCCAAAACTGATCAGCCCCGAAATCGCCCCCGCCAGGAGTTCCTGCTTGTGAGATCGCCACCAATTCATGCGCAAGACCCGGAAGGTAATCTCAGAAGCTGTGTGACGAATGGAAAACCCATAAAAAATGTTCGTGGCAGCATGATGGCTTTCTGCCGCCCCTGCAAAGAAACTTTATCAGGGGCAGGTGGGGAGGTTCATGGGATGCCATGACCTTTGAATTGTAAATCCGGCGCAGCCTGATGAAATAGCGCCCGATATGTTTCTACTGATTCTTTATGTCCTCATTGCGCTGGTTGTTTCCTTCCTGTGCTCATTGCTTGAGGCCAGCCTCCTCACCATCACGCCCTCCGCCATCAACAATGCCAAGCAGCAGGGCCGTCGCTGGGCATCGCTGATGGAAACTTATAAAAACAACATCGACCAACCGCTTTCAGCCATTCTCACGCTCAACACGGTGGCGCACACCATGGGAGCCGCCGGGGCCGGGGCCCAATATGCCCGCGTGTTTGGAAACACCGGCGAGGCCATTTTTGCGGGGGCTCTGACGCTGGCAATCCTGGTCATCACAGAAATCATCCCCAAAACCCTGGGGTCGCGGTATGCCCTTCAACTGGCCGGTGTCACGACGTTCATTCTGCCAATCATGATCACCGGTCTGGCTCCCTTGGTGTGGTTATGCCGTCAGGTGACCCGCCTGATCGCGCCGGGGCAGCAAAATAGTCATGCCATGCACCGGGAGGAGATTCTTGCCATGACGCGGCTTGGCGAAGAATCCGGGCAACTGGACAAAAGCGAGAGCGATTTTGTGCACAATCTGATCCAACTGCATTCCACCACCACAGCCGACATCATGACGCCATGGCCGGTCGTTTTTGCCCTGCCGGAGTCGATGTTGCTGACGGAATTTGTGCAGATCATCGAGGAGAAGCCCTTCACCCGGATTCCCGTTTATGGGGACGATCCCGACGATATCCGTGGATTTGTCATTCGAGGTGAGGCGCTCCTCGCGCATCTCAAGGACGCAACGGACCTTGCCACCCTGGCCAGCGTGAAAAGGCCGCTGGCGTGCGCGGTCAAATACGCGCCGGTGGATGTCACGTTTCGACGGTTTGTCGCCGAGCGCCACCAGATCCTTTTGGTTGTGGACGAGTTTGGCACCAACATCGGTTTGCTCAGCTTCGAGGATGTGATCGAGACCATTTTTGGCATTGAGATCATGGACGAAAAGGACAAGGTCGCCGACCTCCAACTCCACGCCCGCAAACTCTGGAGAGAACGGGCAAAAAAAATGGGGATCACCATCGAGGAGGATCGGCCCTGAGAAGGCGCCTGGTTGGGTCGGACATCAGCCCGGCCTTACCGGTTCACATTGCCTTCTCAAAGACCGCAACATCGTAAACATTGCCGGAATGGGGTGTTCCCACCGGCTTGAAGCCGGCGGTGGCTGCAAGGCTCTGCAAGTTTTCGGGTTTGCGATAGCGGAAGCGTTTGCCAAAGACCTCAAGGATTCTTGTGGCAGCGGACTCGCGGTGGGTGTTGGCAATCAGGTGGCCGCCCGGGGCGGTTGCTTTGGCCACGGCGAGGATGAGGTCCCCGGCAGCGGGTTGGCCCGTGGGTGCCACTTCCCCAAGACGCTCCTCGGTCATTTTGTAAGTGTGACCGGTGAAGTATTCCAAAATTCCCACCGCTGTGACCACGTCATAGGGTTTCTCGCGTTCCGCATCGGCGGATGGCTGAAAAATATCCTCCGCCTGGGCAAAAAGACCGAAGTTGGCGCTTCCGTCCTGATCCACGAGGTCACGCAGGCGTGGGAGCTTTTTGATCAGCTGGATGGTTTTTTTGTTGTGGGCCGGGTCACGGTCGGAAATGACAGCACGGATGAGTCGGGGATCATGTCCGTCCCGCAGGAGACGATCGCAGACCAAAATCACACTCAGGCCGGTGCCCGCGGCAAAGGCTTTGATGCGCACAGGTTTTCCCTGCTTCAACCGCTGGGTCGCCCATTCATGGGTGAGCCGGGTTTCCCAGAAAAAGCGGACTTGGACATCGCGGCTGGGAACAGAATCCAGCAAAAGCCGGTCCCACAGGCCGGCCTTTCGATACACCTCGGGACAAAGCAACATGTAGATGGCATTCATCGGGTCTCCGCCCTCCACCAAAAATGCGGTTTCGCTCCTTGCAGGTTGCAGGAGCGTCACGGTGTAGGGATGCCCCGTGCGCTCAAGGATGCGATTGCGGTAGGCAACCACCTTCTTGCCATCGGCCTGTGTGCGCACTTCTTCGCGCGTGGTGCGCTGCATCAGCCAAAAAACAAATCCGGTCATGGCACGCCGCAGCCCCCCCAGAGGCCTGCGCTCGGGACCCTCAAAAATCTGCCAACCCAAACCATCCACCAATTCCCGGGACGCGTCCTCGTGGCCGTCCCCATAAAGCGTGGCCATGGCTTGCATGGGGGTCATTTCTGAAATGAGATGGCGTTGTTGGGTCATTGGAGGTGTTCGTTGAGGATGCGTTTGATTTCGACCATCCCCAGAGGGTGCAGGTGGCTCCAGTGACCGCTGGGAATGATTTGTTCACTCCGCGCGCCCGCCTGATGGCTGCTCCAATAGGGCACGATGCCGTCATTGCTGTAGGGTTTCGTGCGGTCCAGGTTTCCCCCGCGCCCGCGATCTCCGATGAGGGAGTGAAAGGGCACGCCCGTACGGAGCGGAAGAGCATTGGCAGTCTTCAGGAAGCGATTTTCCGGATCGAGCATGTCAATGCTGTTGGGCAGTCGGTGACGCCCCCCCACTCGCACCTCGGGCCTGACATAAGCATAGACCTCTTTGTTCACCCGGCTTTGTGAAATGGGATTGCCCACCAACGTGGCTCCCATGCGGCCCATAAAATTCGTTGCCAAATCGCTACCACGATGCGAGGCCGAAAGAAAAACCGCCCGGGAAATGTCGTCCCGAGATTTGAAGATCAGAGACCGGCTCATCAAATTCCTCGCTTCTTTGGAGAAAGGGATTTGGTCGGGGGGACGATCGAAGAAGGTGTTCCAAATTTTCATGTCGCTGTCGGTGAGGATCAGTCGGCTGATCATTCCGCCCATGCTGTGTCCAATGAGCACGATGTCCTTGTGGTTGGGGTACAGCTTCTTCATTTGATCGAGCTGATACCTCAAAATGGCCGCCGACATCGGATACGGCAACCCCGTGGGGTAACCGAAGACCCAGAATTGGTAATTGCGCCGGATTTGGGGGTCGCTGCGGAGGAACTCGATCACCGGCGCAAAAATGGCCGGGGAATTGCTCAGCCCGTGCACAAACAGGACCGGAATTTTTTTGGGGTTGTAGGGTTCGAGACGCGTCAGTTTCGCGGAGTTTTCAAAGAGGTCCGGCCGGAACATTTCCCGAAGCTCAAACCGCCTGACATTAAACCCCGCCAAAGACATGGCCAGAGGAGCCTGCACGTCCGCTGCCAAGGTGTAGGTCTGGTTGTCCAATTTCAGAGTCTCTTTCTCCAGAGGATCCGAGAACATCAAATCACACGTGCGCCCGGAAAATCGCACCGAGGCCGTGAGCCCATAAAATAACTTCTCACCCTGTCCGAACCCACCGGTGCTTGAAGGGGTGATATCTTTGCCCATGGCCACCACGGGGGCTCCCAAACCAGTCATGGCCGACCGCTCTCCCACCAGAGTGCCGCTGAAGGTGAGCCGGTCCGTTGAGGAAAATTCCAGTTTGGAGGGGTGGAATTGGGGACGCGGGTCGGGCGGGATCAACCCCAGTTTCCAAGGGGCCCCGGTCGCCGACGGGCAGATGAGCCGGTCTTCCCATGGCGTCAGACGCTTGTCGGAAACAATCTCGACAATCCGCGCCACGGCAAAATTGTAGTTGCTCTGCGCAAGCACATCTTTGGGATCAGCCGCCAGCCGAAGGCGGGCCGCATCCGCCGCGTCCAAATACCCCCCAAGTTGAACAAGCGGATCATTGGGCAGGGTTTCCAGGGATTTGACAACCGCCCGTTGTTCCGCCGTGGTCGCAAGATTGGCCGTGCGACGGTGTTCCCGGACATTCGCGTATTGGGTGCATCCCGTGAGAAGGAAGACAAGGGTGAGTGAGGCAAGGGGAAGGTATTTCATTTTGCAGTTTGCGGTTAAAGTGGCGTGCTCAAGTATGGTCTTTGGTGAACTTTCTAAGCATCCATTCAGAAATACTCAATGGGTGAAATCCCGCAGACTCCAGCCCAAGGGCTTGACCGCCTCCTCCTGCACACAACTCGAGAGAGTAAAAGCTCATCTCGGTCTCACTTAAGCAGGAACAGGGGCATTGTCCACCTTTGCTTCGGAGGGGGAGTGCCCGGGGGACGGGGCGTCATGGCTTTTCTGCACCGAGGAGACCGGTTTTCATGGAAGATTGCAGGGGCTTGCCAATCCAAAGCCGGAGGAGAGCATGATAAAAATCCCGGCCGGGAATCACCGCCTGTCGCTTGCCGTCCACCATCACAATTGTCCCTTCCGAGGGGAGGTAATCGAGGGCGATCTCCGACCCGCGATCAAGTTGTGTCCCGTTCTCAAAAGATTTGAAGAAGGCCTCAAGATCCACAGCAAAGACGGTTTGCTCGAAAGCGGTGAGGTTTTTGTCCAAATTATCACGCACGGCGGAGGCAAATTTTGCTTCGGGAACAGGCCGCAGCATGATGATTTTGAGGCGTTTCGGGCCATGATCGCGCTCCATGATTCCGTCCCCATCACTGGAGGCCTCGCTCACGTAGAGGCCGGCATCATAAACTCCGACCCCAAAAACACTGCGGGTGGCCGTGCCATTAAGAACAAGCTCCGAACCTTCAAGCACAATCGGCTCGGGAAATCCCTCTTTGGGCACCCCATGGGCTGTTCCTGCCGCAAGCATGCAGATGGCGAGTCCTGCAAAACATCCGGGGCGTGGGGAAAGGAAACTCATGACCCCTATTATCTCCCAAACATCCGCAGAAAGCGAAGGGTATTGTGAGTTGTGGGCTCTGTGGACATGGGGTGTTCCAGGGGGTCAGCACACTTGAGTCCCATCGTGAAAAGGGACCACGCCCGGGATTCTTCCCGAAGCGCTCAAACGAGCTGACTTTCGAACAGTTCAACGATTTCCCCGTCGGGGCCAACAAAAAACGCGATGTGGACGGGGACCGGGCCCGTGGTTGAGGCAATGGTGATTTCTTTGGGTTCCATCGTGACCGTCATCCCGGCAGCGCGCACCTTTTCGAGCATGGCCACACAATCGTCCGTGCGGAGGGCGAAGTGGAGAAGTGTTCCGGCGGCCGCCGGGGCTGGTTCGGGCTTTTCGAAGATTTCAACAGGACGGTTGTCGCCCGCGTGCAACATGACAGCGCGGTCGGGGTGTTCCCCCCAGGCGATCTTTTCCACCAAGCCCAGCACGGATTTGTAGAATTGCAGGCTCCGGTCAAAGTCCGAGGAATGAATTGCGACGTGGTGGAAGCCCGTAATTTTTGCCATAGAAACCAAGACTTTCACGGGTCGCGCCACTGAGCAAGGACGAGGTTCAACATGGGAAAGCTTGCAAATCAACCCGAGGCCCTTGATTCCACAAGGACTTGGGGTAAATTCTTACAATAGAAATGCCAACCAGCCACTCACACCTTGTGAAACAACCCGCCCGAGTCACAGCGCATGAAACTCCTCATCTTCTCACTCCTGGTTCTGACAGCCTCTCTCATCGGCCTGTCCATCGCAGGGCAACCCAACAACATCACCCCATCCACCGTGACAACTTCTGAAATTGCTGTCCGATTTTTGAACCCTGACGGAACCCTGACCGAGCCAACGATGGTTCCCAGGGTGGTCAAAACCGAGGAAGAGTGGAAAGCGCAACTCACGCCCGAGCAATTTCGCGTGGCCCGGACGGAAGGAACCGAGCGGGCCTTTTGCGGGGTTTTTCATGACAATCACAAAGAGGGTGTCTATTTCTGCATCGGGTGCGAGTTGCCGCTCTTTCGATCAGATGCAAAATTCGATTCCGGGACGGGATGGCCGAGTTTTTTCCAACCCGTGGCGCCGGAAAATATTGGAAACCAGAAGGATGTCAGCTTTGGGATGGTGCGCGAGGAAGTTCACTGTGCGCGATGCGAGACTCACCTGGGTCATGTCTTCAACGATGGCCCGCGCCCCACGGGCCTGCGTTATTGCATCAACTCCGCGTCTTTGAGTTTTCAAGAAAACGGGGCCAAAAAATAGCCCGGCGGTTTTTGCCGTTCTCGCGCATCGCTTGCGTTGGTTTGTGGAGTCCCGGACTGCCGACGACCTCGATCAGGGAGATGCGGCGGGTTTCGACCTTTTGATGTCTTTGAGGGCATCCAAAGTGAAATCACCATCTTGGTATTCGACGCGGGTGTTGAGCCGGGAGCCTTCCAATTCGGTGAGCGAGTTTTTGCGCAAATCCTGGACTGACAGGTTGGCGGGAGTGTGCTGGCCGTTTTCTTCTTTGGTGACGCGGGTGGTTTCGATGCGGCGGGCGGGCTTGCCGGGGGTGAGGAATTTTTCCACGCGCAGAGGAACGAGCCGTTCGGTGTCCACCCAACTGCGCGAGCTGGTATAGATCGAGGACTGACCCTTGCCCGGTTTGGATTCCAGGATTTGGCAATTCACTTTTCCAATCATTTCCTCCCCCACAAGGGCTTGGGAATCCCAGGCATAAAAATTTTCGATGATGTCCGCGTAGGCCAGGTCACTTCCGAGCAGGGAATTTTTCATGTCCTGTGCGCCAAGAGACTTGGAGGTGTCGGGCGGCACAACATGGAAGCCCGTGGGGGCTTGATTTCCGATTTTTTTGAGAAGCACGGATTCCCCCATCCGCTCTTTGGGCCAAAGAATTTGGTAGATCACATCCGTCGCATTGGCCGTGCGCCGCTGCTGGATTTGGAGCTGGAGGGCAAGCTTTTTGGTTCCGGGCGGCTCATTCACCGTGAGCCGGAGCCGGATGTAAGACGACCCGTCTTGCTGCAATTTGCTGAGTTGGCCGGCGAGATCCTTGGCGGAGAGGGGCTCTGCTGCGTTGGCACAGAGGGAAACCAGGGCGAAGGCGAATAATAATGCGGACTTGGTCATGGTCTTAGTTCGGATTCCGCTGCGGGAGCGGATGGGGTTTCTGCAAACAAGCGGTCAATTTCTTCATCAGAAAAGGCATCAAGGTCCACGACTTCTTCAGGGGTCGGCGCGGGTGCGGCAGGAGCAGGGCTCTTGGAGCCCGCAATATATTCGGCGATGAGCGTGGCAATCTGGGCGATCGTGCGAGCGCGCATCAGGCTGGCTGGTGGCAGGGCGACGCCAATGGCACTTTCCAGGGACGTTTCGATTTCAACGGCCATCAGGGAATCCAACCCCAGATCGGTGAGAGGCTGATCGGGGCGCAGGTTCTCGGGTTTGACGCGCAGCACCGACCCCACCACATCCAACACGGCAAGAACGATGATCTCGGTGCGCTTGTCCGCCGGGGCCGCCTCGATTTTCAGGCGCCAATCGCTTTTTGAGCCTGCTGTGCCCTGCCCTTCGACGCTATCGGCAAAAAGGCGCTCCATGAGCGGGTTTTCCTGGCTTCCACGGACCGAGGACCTCCATTTGGCCCAGTCGGCACGAAGGGCCAGGGCTTGGGGAGTTCCTGCCGAAAGATAGGATTCGATGAGCAAGGTGACTTCCCGGGGTTCCAGCGGGATCGTGCCCTGACGGGCCAGATACTCTGCCACGCGCTCATTGCGGGCCACATAACCTTCGCCACCGAGGGCTCCCCAATTGATGGCCAGCGCGGGAAGGCCGAGGGAATGACGGTGATGAGCCAACGCGTCCAGAAACGCATTGGCTGCGGCATAGTTGCCTTGGGCAGGATTGCCAAACGTGCTTGAAACCGAGGAGAACATCACAAAGTGATCCAGGGCGAGAGATTGGGTTTTGTTGTGAAGCAGCCAGGCTCCCATGGCTTTGGGCCCCAACACACTCTCCATGCGTTCGGGGGTCAGGGCGGCAATGGGTGCGTCATCGATCACCATCGCGAGGTGGAAGACTCCTTTGAGCGGGGTGCCGGATTGGGAAATCCGGTCAAAGATGGTGTCCATGTCGCTGGCCGAGCCGGCATCCGCACAAACCACTTCGACGCCCACGCCTTGTTCGAGAAGGGATTCCACAAAGGCCTGGCCTTCGGTCGTGGATGGTCCACTGCGACTGCTCAGCACCAGATGCTTCGCTCCGCATTCCACAAGCCAGGTGGCCACGACCCTGCCAAATCCCCCGAAGGCTCCGGTGATGAGATAACATCCCATCGGGTCCACGGAAAATGGCAACGTTGGGGGTTCCCCGCGTCTTGCCAGGAAGGGCTCGGGGAAGGAAACAATCATTTTGCCGGTGTTTTTGCCTTGGGCCATCAGGCGGAAAGCCGAATCAATGCGGCACGCCGGGAAGGAGCGGAAGGGCAGAGGGTGCAGGGCCTTTTGATCAACCATGTCGGCAATGATTTTTAAGAGATCCCGCGTGCGCCCTTCATCACCCCCAAAAATCGCATCCATGGCCACCACATGGAAGGAGGCATTCTTGCGCAGGGGCCAAAGCGGAATGCGCGAGTTTTGGTAGATGTCACGTTTGCCAATTTCGATGAACCGGCCAAATTCGGCCAGACAGGCAAGGCCCATGGGAATCGCTTCGGAGGCCAGGGAATTCAAAACGATATCCACGCCCCGGCCATTGGTGATTTCCATCACCGCCTCCGCAAAATCCCCCCGGCGCGAATCAATCACGTGCTTGACGCCGAGAGTTTCGAGGAGCGACCGTTTGATGGGACTCCCTGCCGTGGCAATCACTTCCGCTCCGAGATGAAGAGCAATTTGAATCGCGGCCATGCCAACGCCTCCCGCGCCGGCGTGAACAAGGACTTGCTCTCCGGGTTGCACATGCGCGACGGTTTTCAGGGCGTGCCATGACGTCATAAAGACCACCGGCAATGTCGCCGCTTCTTCAAAGGTCAGGCCTTCCGGCATGGGAAGCACATCCCCGGATCTGGCCAGCGAATGCGTGGCAAGTCCGAACACGGCCAAACCGAAGACGCGGTCCCCGGGAGCGACATGGGTCACCCCGGAGCCGACGGACGTGACGATTCCCGCCACTTCATCACCAAAAATTCTGGCGTCGGCCGTCTCCGCCGGATAAAGCGCCAGGGCCTTTAGCACATCGCGGAAGTTCATACCTGCGGCTTTGACTTCGATTTCGACCTCTGTTGGGCCGCAGGGTGTTGGCCGAAACGGCACCAACTGAAGCGAATCGAGCAATCCCCTCTCCCGGGACTGAAGCCGAAGGGGCACGGAACGATCGAGGGCTTTGTCTTCCCGGTTCAGCCCGCGGGCAATGCGCCGGACGTAGCGCGCCTCACCCCGGAACGCGATCTCCCGCTCCGTGTGGGGTTGGACGAGTTCATTAAAAAGAAGACGGTCCTCCCCGGGAGAAACCTCAGAAGAAAGGTCGATCCCACAGCAGGCAATGTTCGGGTATTCATTGGCGATAACCCGCAAGAATCCCAACGCGGGAGCCTGCCACACGGAAACCTTGCGATTGCTGCCAACGGCCTGCGCCGCGCGCGTGATGACATCCAAACGCAGTTTTCGCCCAAGCCCCCCAGCCTCGAGCGCTTGGGTGAGGTGAAGCAACCCTTCGGTGGAGGACCAGGGGTTTTCCCCCGGATTTTCATCCAGGCCCCGGCAATAAACCAACCGTTCCGGTGGCTCGTCATGGCACGCGGCCATCAGCTTTTGCCAATCTTCGGGAATCCCGGACCGGAGAGAGAACGTGTCACCCTCGGAAGATTGATAGGCCAGGCCCTTGTGGACGACCCGGCATCGCCCGCCGGAGGACCGAATCAGCGAGGCCAGTCGGTCCCCCAGCCCTGCGTCATCGGCAAAAACAAGCCACGATTTTTCGGTGAGAGGGCTTTCGGTCAGAGACACCGCAAGCGGCGGAGTCACCCACCCCTTGCGCGCAAAGAGACCAATCATGCTCTCATCCCCATTCGTGCGAAGCAGACCGGGCAGGGACAAGGCCTCGCTGTAGCCGGCCCCGGCGAGAACGCTTTCCCATTGCGGGCGGGTCAGAAGCGGATGATCGGGGCGCAGGTCGCGGTCCGTGAATTTCCACCACCCGCTGGTGAGACCAAACACCGCGTTGACCCAAAGATGGGGAGATCCCACATCCACAAAAACCAAGCTCCCGCCGGGAACCAAAAGATCGTGGAGGTGGCGCAGGGACTCCCGCACATCACTCACCGCATGGATCACATTCGTGCCAAGAATCAGATCGAAGCTGCCCGCCTCGAATTCTTGCACCGTGCCCGGTTTTTCGAGGTTGAACACTTGGAAGTCCACTTCCGGGAAAGACGCGAGTTTTTGGCGCGCGGACGGGAAGAATGACGCCGAGACATCACTGAAGACATAGGAGTGGAGGCCTCGCTCGAGCAGGGGAAGAACCATGGACGCAAGGCCTCCGGTCCCGGCCCCCACTTCCAGAATGCGCAGGCCCCGTCCCTCGGGGAGCCGGGCCGCCATCTCTGACACAACCCGTCCCAGAGCCGCAAGCCATGGACTGGTCGCAGGCGAGTCCCCATAAAATTGATCGAGAATGTCGGTGGTGGAACTTGAAAACAGAACCTGCACGGCATCACGTTCCGCCCGCAGAATGGGCCCAAGTTCGGCTGTGGTCGCCGCACAAAGCAGGGCTTCCGGGAGGTGACCGGGAAAGGTCATGATGTTGCTGCGGAGCAGGTCCGTCACAGATCCCGCCGCCTCCTTCAAGGCTGGGGTGGGACAATACATGTCCTTGGCCTTGGTCAGGAGTCCATGGCACACAAGGTCGTCGGCCAATTGCCCGAACACAGGACGCATGGACGCGGCCACACCAAGGGATTCCGCCGTGAAGGGTTCACCCGGTTCGGGGATCATGGTTAGAAATGCCCGGGCGACCTGTGCCCTGGCGAGGACATCACCGGCGGCGTTGGCTGCCTCGAGGTGATCCCGCCCCCGCATCTCAAGGACCTCGTTGAAAGCCTGCTTCGCCACATCCTGCAAACGCGAGAGAGGCAGGGGCTCCAAGGCCACGGTCCGGGGAAGTGTGGACTGCTTTTCCCAGGCGACATGATAGGTCACGTCCCGGCCTTTTCCGGTCCGGCTGGTGCGGCGGGCTCCTTCCACGCTGATCGCACGGAAACCCTGCACGCTGACACAGGGATTTCCATCCCGGTCGTAAATTTCAATATTGCCCTCCACGAGTTCGTCATTGGCATGAATCACTCCCGCACGCACGCGCGCGGCGGCACCCGGTGATCGCAGAAACAAAATCCGCGAGAACCGCACAGGAAGCCGGAGCCCGGCTGTGCGGCCTTCCACGGTGGCCGCGCCGGCCGAGAATGTTTGAAGGGCTCCATCAAAGAGCACGGGATGCAGCGGGTATTCTCCGGCACGTTTTGCTATATCCTCGGAGAGGGAAACAACCCCCAGGGATTTTCCATCCCCCACGGCGAGTTCACGGATCGGGCGAAATTCCGGGCCATAACGCAGGCCCATTTCGCTCATGTGATTGTAAAACGCGTCCACTTCCAGCGGGTTAAGAAGGGGAGCGGCCTCGCAGGTCGATTGGGCAAAGGCGGAGTCTGTGCGTTCGCCACGCAGCGACCCAAGGACATGCACCGACCAGGACGCACTATTTTCGAACCGGCTCTGAATCGTGAAGGTGCGGGCCGTGGGATCATAGGTCAGCTCCAACAACAACCCGGTGACCGGGTCCGGCAAAATGAGCGGTTTGCGGATTTCAAAATCTTCCACCACAAACGCCGCCCCTTCAAAAAGCTGCACACCGGCTTCAAGGACCATTTCGACAAAACCGGCTGCCGGGAAGATCGTGTGATTTTCCACGCGGTGGTCCTTGAGGTAGGCCATGTGACGGCCATCCAGTCGTGCGATCCATGTGGGTGTGGCCCGCGCAAGGCGCACATCGAGAAGTCCGCGGCCCCCGGTGGCGAGACGGCCTTCACGGGTTTCCGGGCACTCATTCCACCACCGCTCCTTATCCCAGGCATAGGCGGGAAGGTCCAAATATTTGCGCGAGGGCGTGATCGCGGAAAAGTCGAGAACCACCCCGGCCATGTGGAGGTCCATGGCCGTTTCGAGCAAGGACTCCTGCTCACGCTCACGCCGCATCGAGGCCACAATGGTTGGTTTGGTGGATTCGGCGGCAAGGCATTCCTGCATCGACCGCACCAAGGCCGGGTGCGCCCCGATTTCAAGCCAGACGTCCACCCCATGATCGGCCAGCGCCCGGATGGCAGGCGCAAATTCCACGGGAAGTCGGACCCCGCGCGACCAGTGCCCGGCATCGCAGGATTCGCCGGGGTGACGCTGGCCTGTGACGGTGCTGAAAAACGGTATCTTCCCGGCAGCGGGCGCGAGGTCGGAGAGAGCATCATGGAGAGCCTCCGCCGAGGGCTGCATCATGGCGTGATGGAAGGGATAATCGACCTTCAAAAAGCGGGCAAAAATTTCTTCGGCTTCGAGTTCGGCGGCGATGGCTTCCAGCGAGGATTTGTTGCCGGCCAGGGTGAGGGATTTGGGAGCATTGAATGCCGCGATGCTCACCGTGCGATCATGACGCGCGATCACGGCGGCGGCGGCTTCGGGCGTCATTCCAACAGCCAGCATCCCTCCCCCCTCGGGCATGTGGTCATCCATGCAGCGTCCGCGCATCACGATGATCCGGGCCGCCTCGTCGAGAGTGAGAATTCCGGCCACACAGGCTGCGGCGATTTCTCCCACGCTGTGACCCATCACCGCCGCGGGCTCCACGCCCCAGGATCTCCAAAGGGCGGCGAGACCCATTTGAATCGCAAAAATGGCGGGCTGCGAAATTTCTGTGCGGTGCATTTGGGATGCGGCCTCCGGCCGGGCCAGTTCTTCCAGCAGGGAGAACCGCGCACAAGGCCGCATCGCCCGGTCGCAGTCTTCCAGCATTTTGCGAAAGACCGGCTCATGTTTCATGAGCTCCATGCCCATGCCGGCAGCCTGGGTTCCCTGCCCGCTCATCACAAACCCCACGCGGGCCGCGTGCTCGCGACGGGGCGTGAAAGACACGCGGGCCTTCGTGAGGGGCTCCCCTTTGGAAAAGGCGGAAAATTCCTCGGAAACCTCCGCCATGGACCCGGAGGTGATGGTCAGACGGTGTGAGTGATGATTGCGGCGGGCACCGAGAGAATAGGTCAGGTCCTCGAGAAGGGGCGAGCTGCCATTTCGCATCGAGTGTTTCCCAATCCACTGGCCAAGTTGTGACGCAGAGAGTTTGAGGGCGGCCTCGGACCGTGCGGAAATCATGATCGGCCAGGCCCGCGCGGAGGGGGGCATGTCCTTGTGGGACGCCGCAGGCCGTGCGGGAGTGACTTCCGGCATCTCCGCCACGATGATGTGGGCATTGGCACCACCAAATCCAAAAGAGTTCACGCCTGCCATGCGCGGTAAGCCGGGCTTGGCGGGAAAAGGTTCCATGCTCACCGGCACGCGCAGTTTCAGGCCCTCGAAATCGATGTGCGGGTTCGGGGTTTCAAAGTGCAGGCTGGGGGGAATTTGTTTGTGCTTGAGGGCGAGGACCGCCTTCATCAGACCGGCAATGCCCGAGGCCGTTTCCAAGTGGCCAAGGTTGGTTTTCACCGAACCGACAAGCAGCGGATCCCCGGCGGGGCGATCCGCACAGAGCGCTTCGCCCAAGGCGGTGGCCTCGATCGGGTCACCCACGGCCGTGCCCGTCCCATGCGCTTCCACAAAGCCGATGTGTGATGGCTCGACGCCCGCATCCAAACAGGCTTCCCGCACCAACCGTGCCTGGGCCTCGGGACTTGGGAGCGAAATCCCATTCGTGTGGCCATCCTGATTCACCGACGTGCCAAGAATCACCGCGTGGATCGTGTCGCCATCCGCAATAGCCTCGGAGAGCCGTTTCAACAAAATCATCCCGGCCCCCTCCCCCCGCACAAACCCATCGGCTGACGCATCAAAGGCCTTGCACTTGCCCTCGGGTGACAACATCCCGGCTTGCGAAAACCCGATAAAACCATCCGGCGCAATCATCACGGTGACGCCGCCGGCGAGGGCTGTCCGGCAACGTCCATCATAGAGATGTTCGCAGGCGGCATGAACGGCGGTGAGAGCCGAGGAGCACGCCGTGTCCATGGCAATGCTGGGACCCCCCAGATTCAGGCAATACGAAATGCGGTTCGCCGCGATGCTGTGGGCGCTGCCAATGGGGGTGTGGGCACTGATGCCCGTGCGATCCGTGGGCGTGTGTTGGAGGCCCTGATAGTCATTGTGGGAGATCCCGACAAACACCCCAACGTCCGTGCCCTTGTCAAAATCCAGAATCATTCCCGCGTCTTCAATCGCTTCCCATGCGGTTTCAAGAAGCAGGCGTTGTTGCGGGTCAATGTAAGGGGCCTCCCGTGGCGAAATCCCGAAGAACTGCGGATCAAATTGGTCAATCGCATCCAAAAACCCACCCCGCTTGGCAATCGATTTGCCCGTCAATCCCGGCTCAGGATCATAAAAACGCTCCACATTCCAGCGGTCAGCCGGCACATCACAAACGCCCTCCCGCCCTTCCACCAAGAGCTTCCAAAACGCCGCCATGTCATTCACCCCGCCGGGAAAACGGCATCCCATGCCAATGATGGCAATGCCTTGCTTTTCGGTGGGGGCGGGGGTGGAAGATTTTTGGGAATTAAGAGAATCTATCATGTGTGGATTAAGAGTCGTATTTCGTGACACAGTCAGCCTTGGAAATCCAGACTCCGCTAAAAGTGGAATCTCCGCCATGCGGGGTAATACCCATAGGCAGTCTCTTGCAACCGGGAACTTTCGGGCTGGCGGTCAATAAGTCGGACATAAAAAGTAAATAAGCGGCGTATGTTGTGTCTGTTATACCCAGGCGAATCAAGTCATTCCAAGTCACCTTGGCCCCTGGAATAGCGTCAGAGTTGCATGAGAAAATCGAAGTGCGCGTCGTTGCGCTCCACTTGCACGCTGTGATGTCTGGCGCAGGCGGCAATGAGAATATCCGCAAAGGGAGCCGTTTTTCCCGACCTGCGACAGCGGGCTGCAAGTTCACAAGCTTCCTGCCAAACATCATTGGAGAGGGAATATTCAGGCAAGACCTGCTCGTATTCCTTCAAAACCCGGGCCTCCTTCTCCCCTCGGACGCCACGCCACAACTCAAGCCGGATGGGACTGCACCAAGCCGCATCACCTGCACTTAATAGCTCTTCAACGCGGCGACGCTTGGCCGGGTCGCCCTTCTGCCGGAGTTGGTGAACCCACAGGGACGTATCAATAATAATCACCGGGCGCCAATGAGTTCATCACGCTGAGCATCAGGCTCACGAATTTCTGCGATCGTCGGAAATGTGCCGAAACTTCCTGAATGTCGGATAAGGCCAGCCATTCGCTTTCGCCGATTGAAGTCCACAAGTGCATGAAGAACAGCTGCCCTCTTGGATCTGGCCCCGGTAAACTTGATTGCATCTTTCAGTTCATTTTCAGGAATATCAATAGTTGTTTTCATGCTTCCTTTTTGGCAGAATTGCGCTTCTTTTGCAAGCCATTAGATCACCCTTGAAGCGCCACACTGGGAGAGAGGCGGGCTCCGCGCCAGGCGGGGTAGAGACCACTGGCAATGCCGACACAGACAGCAATAAGAATAGCCTTCAGGATGAGGCCCTGACTCAGGTCGGGTTCGAGGAGCCCGCGCACTTCGGGAAGTGTGCCGAGGATGGCCAGAGTGGCCGCACCGAGGAGGACCCCGATGATGCCACCAAGGAGGCCCATGACGGCCGCTTCCGCAAGGATCAGCCCCATGATCATACGTTTTTTCCATCCCAGGGCGAGCAGGATGCCAATCTCGTGGGTTCGTTCAAAGACGGTCATGAGCATGGTGTTCATGACGCCGAAAATTCCCACAATGATGGCAAGAATGGACGTGCTCCAACTCATGGCTTTGGCAATTTTGAAACCCTGACTGGTGCCCACGACCTCGGAGGCCCGGACAGCGCGCAATCCTTCGAACGACTCCTCGATTTTGCGGCAAAGCGCCTCGACCCGCTCTTTGCTGGCATCGGTTGGGACGCGGATATCAATAAAGTTGACCCGGCCCTCATAACCCGAGGCCTCTTGAAACAAAGGCAGGGCCAAAATGATCGCGCCATTCTCCACGAGGGAATGACCATCCACAATTCCAACCACGGTGAACTCTTCGGTTTCGATCTGGAGGGGGTCACCGACGTTTTTTTGCAACATCTCGGCGGCCATGGTGCCAAGCACCACCGCCCGCTCGCTGGCATCATGCGGCATCCGCCCTTCCACCACCGTGAGTTTTTCCCATGTGAATCCTCCCCACTCCCGGCCGGAAACCATGATCATCGGCGCATCTTCAACGCTGAGCATCTGCATGAAAACCGTCGTCACATCCGCCGCGTCGGGGAGAGCCGCAACCTGGTCCCGGATGGCTTCGTCGAAGGCTTTGGGCATCAATCCCCCCTCCATGTTGCTCACGATCACATCGATCCCGATGACGTCGAGTTGTTTGACAATGCCTTTTTCATAGCCGGAGGCCATGCCAACCAGGGCGATGACTGCGGCAATGCCGATGGCTATTCCCAACATCGTGAGGGCGGTGCGAATAGGACGCCGCCAAAGATCCCGAAAAACAATGGTCAGAAAGGTCATGGCGTGGCGGAATCCGAAAGGATCTTTCCATCACGCATGGTCAGCATCCGGGAGGCGTGGGCCGCGACCTCGCGATCGTGGGTCACCAAAACCAGCGTGGTTTGATGGTCGCGCTGAAGTTGCGCAAGAAGTTCCATCACGGCAGCGGCATTTTTGCTGTCCAGATTCCCGGTGGGTTCATCGGCAAGCAAAACGCCGGGCCGGTTGGCAAGGCTTCGTGCAATGGCGGCCCGTTGGCGCTCCCCGCCCGAAAGTTTGACAGGAAGGTGGTTCACACGGTGCGAAAGACCCACGGAATCCAACAACTCGGCAGCGCGCGCCTCGCGAGCTTTTGCCGACAACCCTTGGCCAAACATGGGGATTTGCACGTTTTCGGTGACGGTGAAAGTTCCCAACAAATGGAAGGATTGGAAAATGAAGCCGATCTCCCGGGCACGGTAGCGGGCAGGATCTGGCAGGGCGGCCATTTCGTCCCCGCGATATTTCAGGCTCCCTGAAGAGGGGGAATCCAGCAACCCGAGCATGTTGAGCAAGGTGGACTTGCCCGAACCGCTGGGGCCCACCACAGCCACAAATTCCCCCGCGGTGATTTGAAAATCCACCCCCTGCAAGGCCGCCACCCGCCCATCATCGAATTCTTTGGCAAGCCCGGAAGCTTCATAAACCACAGGGGCCGGGGGGGAGACAGCTGACATTTCGAGGTGTAGTTAAGCGCGTGGGACCACCCCGGCGGATTCCCACTGCCGCCCCACGCGGGGATCGGGCAGACAACGAAGCACGTCCAGGAAGGCCGACCAATAGTTGGGATAGGGCTTGGTGTCCCCCTCCTCGGAAGCTTCCAACCAGTCCACATGCGCGGGCAAGTCGGAGTGCGGCAGGGAACTCTTGATGTGGTGGATGCCATGCAGGGGTTCATGGAGCAGCGTGAGGGAAACCAACTTGCCCGCCCATGTGTCGGCAATGATGCTCCGGGTGGCGCTGCGGGCAGAATGACCGCTGAGCCCCACGTGCTCGATGAATTTTCTCCAGCTCTGCAAGTTGCCGGAGATAAATGCCGGGACAATGTAGTTCAACCAAAGAAAAGCCCACAGACCGTAGGCGGCGGTCAAGCCAATCGCAATGCCCCAAACGGCAATCCCAACAACCAACTCACCCCAGATCCGCATGCGAACTTTCGGGCTCTTGATGGGCGAGCTTTTTAAAAAAAACAGCCTCCAAAAAAGGAAGGGCGTGTAAAACAGACCAAAGTTCAGCTCAAGAAAGGCTGCCAACCGACGCTTCCATTTAGGACAGCGGGGATCGACGAAGGGCCAGAGTTCCACGTCTTTTTCCGTGGCGAGATGGACATGATGCTTTTGGTGCAGAGCCCGGTAGAGCGTGAAGCTGGTCAGGCTGAAGGTTCCCATAATGATTCCATCAATCTCGTTGAGGAACCGATTTTTTCGCAGAAGACCATGCGCGGCCTCATGAAAGGCAATCAAGTAGCCATGCATGAAATGACTCAGCAGTAGCACCAAGGGAATGACCAGCCAGATCCAGCCTTTGTGAATGCTGAAAGCCAGAAGGGCTTGAGTTCCAAAAAAACCAATAGCCAGCAAGGCAAATGCCGCTTTGGTCGGCCAGAGGGAAGAAGGAGATTCTTCAGAAATGACGGTCATGTTTTAATAGAATGGCAAGTTTTGTGTAGGAAAGCGGTCGAAATCATATCCGGCCACTCCTCAAACCTACGCCCAAGAACCGATCCAGATGCCGGATTTTTTGATTATCAACCCTGGACTGACCATGAAATCAAACCACCCCCGATGCAGGAGCATGTTCTGTCATCCTTCACACAATGTCAAAGCGGGATATGCGTCACCAGCCTCGCCTGGAGGCGCCTACCTCGCGGTGACTGGCGGGGTGGCGGATTTCTTGGAGAGATCATCGGGCGGGGTGCGGTGTGTGACAGGGGTCACCCGGGATTTTTCTACAGCGACGTGGGGAAGCCGGGGCCCTGAAATCTGCGTGAACGGTCAAGGTTCT
>JBBECL010000150.1:0-2209 GCA_040881805.1 Terrimicrobiaceae bacterium
CCTTTTTTCTTGCTTTTTCTTCCTTCGCCAATTCGAAGAATGACAAGAAAAAAGGACTGACCCCAGAATGTGACCCCAGAATGAATGACCCCGGAATCGCAATAGAAAAGTCAGCCGTTCACTTCAAGAAGCGCATGGCGTAGAAGGTCGAGGGCTTTTTGGCTGGCGAGTTGCTTGAAGGTTTCCCGGTCGGTTGGGAAAAACTCGCGGTGGGCGGTTGAGGGTTTTCCTTGCTCGGCAAAGCCGAGAAAGATGGTGCCGACGGGTTTTTCTTCGGACCCGCCGGAGGGGCCCGCGATTCCGGTCAGGGAAAGTGCAAAGTGTGTTTTGGCACGGGCCAGTGCCCCCTCGGCCATGGCGGTGGCCACCTCGGCACTCACGGCACCATGGGTTTCGATGAGTTGGGGGGCCACGCCCAACTCCGCCGCTTTTGCGTCATTGGAGTAGGTCACAAAACCCAAGGGAAAAACCTCGGAGGCTCCTGAGATATTTGTGATGCGGTGGGCCAGAAGCCCGCCCGTGCAGGATTCTGCCGTGGTGACGGTGCGGCCCTGACGGATCAGTTCCGCGACGACCCATGCCTCCAATCGCTCGCCGGTTTTGGAGACAAGGTGTTTGCCCACAGCCGCAAGCACCAGGGGCTCCACTTCGTCAAGGATGGCCTGGGGAGCGATGAGACGAAGATCAACCTCATTCGATCGGGCGCAGTAACCAACTTCGATGTCTCCCCGCTGCGAGAGGGCCAAGCCAATCTCTGCTTCAACCGCGCTTTCGCCCATGCCCACGACATGATAAAGCCGCCTCTCGCGCACGGTGGTCTGACCGGCGATGCTGGCCAGAAGAGGCAGGAGGTCAGCGTCCACCATGGGAAACAATTCCCGGGGTGGACCCGGTAGCAAAAAGATGTGGGGGGTATTTCGCCACGCGGATTCCAGTGGGGGAAAATACAGGCCGGGAGCGGTGCCATGCGGATTGCTTAGGACGCGGGCATTCCGTGGGACCATGGCCTGACGGCGCATCCGTTCTTGAAACACATACCCGCGACGCTCAAGCCGTTCCGTGATCGCCTGGGTCACACTGAGGTCCTCGCTCATTGGCAGGCCAAGCAATTCGGCGGTCACCTCTCGCGTCACATCATCGGTTGTGGGCCCAAGCCCGCCTGTCACGATCAGCACATCGCAGCGACCAAGGCACTCCGCGATGGCCTCGCGAATCGGTGCGCCATCAGGGACTGTGGTCTGACGGGAAACCCGCAGCCCCATCGGCAGGAATCGCGACGCCAACCCGGTAAGGTGGGTGTTCACAACGTCTCCCAACAACAATTCGGAACCTGTGTTCAAAACTTCGATCGTGATGGCTTCGCTCATGGGATTTTTGGCAAGGACTGGGTCATGGGGGCAAACTATACGCATGACAAGGCAGGGGACTATCAAGATTTCTGTAGAGTCTGATTAAAAGTGGGGAAGGTTGGAGTCGAACACGGCAACGGAGTGCCATGGCTACAACGTGCAGCCTCCGATCAGGTGTTCGTTGTAGCCGCCCCACTCTGCTGGGGCGTCCAAGCGGCTCCGCCGCCATGATAGGGTTTCCCACCCCCGCACTTTTAGTCAAAAACTTTCTGTGAAGAGAAATAGGGGTTCGGTGGTCGTAGGCGACGTCCGGCGATGAGAATGGTCACGCTGGCTTCATCAGGCGTGGAATGTTAAAAGTGGTCCATATGAGTGATGCGGAAGATGAGATTTTGATTCAGGGGTTGGAAATGTGGTGTCAGGTCGGGGTTCCCGATGAGGAGTTGGCTGTCGCACAAAAGCTGCTGGTGGATGTGACGATGGTGGCTTCAAAACCGTTTCAGATGCTCGGCGATGAGATTGCTGCGACGATTGATTATGCTGCCGTTTGCCTGCGATTGGCAGAGATCGCAAAAGCAAAACCCAGGAGGCTGATTGAAACGTTGGCATCGGATATGGTCGAAGTGCTCCTCGACGAATTTCGAGCTCAAGCGGCGACTGTTCAAATCCGGAAATTCATTTTGGAGCAAACCGAATATGTGGGAGTGCGGTGTCATAGGAAAAGAGAGACGGCTGCGCCGTGAGGGGTTGTCATCGCGCTCGGAGATCGCGATCCACCCAGGCGTGATTTTGCTAGTCGCGGCAACGTGGTGGATCGGGCACTCCGTTGCACGATGCGTGCCTGTGGCGGCGAAGCCGCG
>JBBECL010000150.1:2309-4547 GCA_040881805.1 Terrimicrobiaceae bacterium
AAGAGAGACGGCTGCGCCGTGAGGGGTTGACATCGCGCTCGGAGATCGCGATCCATCCAAGCGTGATTTTGCATGGCGTTTGATTCACGCCGCCGCATTCAAGCCGTGTCCATATTTGGCTGGAAACCTATCGACCAGACGAATAGTCCTTACGAGATGGATTACCTCGGGTTTGGAGGCAAACTCCACCATCATGTTCCCAACTGGGTATCAGCCGGGGCCTGCTTTCATATTCGGATTCGCTGCCAAGGACAGACAAACCTTGCAACGAAGGACATCGCTCCAAAACTTCTCGAAGCGGCAAAGTTTTATGAAGAAAAAAACCGCTGGCGCGTCACAGTGATTCTTGTCATGCCGGATCATCTGCATGCCATACTCAGTTTCTCTTCAGATCAGAGAATGAGTCGGATTGTTGGTGATTGGAAACGCTACACGGCCCAATCACTTGGAATTGCATGGCAGCAGAATTTTTTTGATCATCGTTTGCGCGACGATGATCAAGTTTTGGCCAAGTATCATTACATCCTTCGGAATCCCGAAGTTTCAGGCCTTTGTGACAACGCAGCCGACTGGCCTTGGTGGTTTGATAGCTCTCAATCTTGACATTTACATGGTGGATCAGGCACTCCGCTGCACGATGCGTGCCGTTGGCGGCGGAGCCGCGTGGCTTGTGAGAAAGTGTGACGGCTGCGCCGTGAGGGGTTGGCATCGCGCTCGGAGATCGCGATCCACCCGGGTTTGCGTGACGCGGCAGCGTGGTGGATCAGGCACTCCGCTGCACGATGCGTGCCGTTGGCGGCGAAGCCGCGTGGCTTGTGTGAAAGAGTGACGGCTGCGCCGTGAGGAGTTGGCATCGCGCTCGGAGATCGCGATCCACCCGGGTTTGCGTGACGCGGCAGCGTGGTGGATCAGGCACTCCGCTGCACGATGCGTGCCGTTGGCGGCGAAGCCGCGTGGCTTGTGTGAAAGAGTGACGGCTGCGCCGTGAGGAGTTGGCATCGCGCTCGGAGATCGCGATCCACCCGGGTTTGCGTGACGCGGCAGCGTGGTGGATCGGGCACTCCGCTGCACGATGCGTGCCTGTGGCGGCGAAGCCGCGTGGCCTTTGGAAAGAGAGACGGCTTTGCCGTAAGGGATTGGCATCGCGCTCGGAGATCGCGATCCACCTTATTCTCCGCGCACGATGCAGACGCTGAGCAGGGAAATATCGGCCGGGGTCACTCCGCTAATCCTTGCGGCTTGGCCGAGGGTCTCGGGGCGGATGGCTGTGAGCTTTTGGACGGCTTCGAAGCGGAGTCCGTGGATCGTCGAGTAGTCGAGCGTGGCGGGCAGGGCTTTGTGTTCGAGCGAGGAAATGCGGGTCATTCGCACCGCCTCGCGGTCAATGTAGCCGGCGTATTTGATGTCGGTTTCCAAAACTTCCCAGACGTCTTGGGGGACCTGCGAGGCGATTTGTGGAGGAAGCTCTTTCGCGGTGTTTTCCGGACGTTTGAACCATGAGGCCAAGGGAATGCCATCCAGCTTTTTCGAAGCAACGAGGGCTCTGGCGGCTTCCATCTGCTCCAATTTTTTTTCGAAATGTGTCCGCCGGGTGGGGCAGGCGAGTCCTATTTCAATGGCTTTCGGCGTGAGGCGCAGGTCGGCATTGTCCTGACGGAGCAGAAGGCGAAACTCCGCGCGGCTGGTGAACATGCGGTAGGGCTCGGGGGTTCCCCGGGTGACGAGGTCATCGATGAGCACGCCGATGTAGGCCTCTTGACGTCCGAGGATCAGCGGTGGGCGACCAAGCACTTTGAGGGTGGCATTGGCACCGGCCATGAGCCCTTGGGCCGCAGCTTCCTCATAGCCGGAGGTTCCATTGATTTGACCTGCAAAATAGAGCCCACCAATCCTTTTGGTTTCGAGGGTGGTTCGGAGTTGGGTGGGGGGGCAGTAGTCGTATTCGACCGCATACCCGGGACGCAGGATTTCACAATTTTCCAAGCCTTGGACAGATCGCAGAAAGTGGTATTGCACGTCATAGGGCAGGCTGGTGGAGACGCCATTCACGTAATACTCGCCGGTGTGACGACCTTCGGGTTCGAGGAAGAGTTGGTGCGCGGGCTTTTCGGAGAATTTGACGACCTTGTCCTCGATGCTGGGGCAATAGCGGGGGCCGACTCCTTCGATGACGCCTGCGTAGAGCGGCGATTTGTCGAGATTCGAGCGAATGATCTTGTGGGTTTTTTCGTTGGTGTG
>JBBECL010000151.1:0-29047 GCA_040881805.1 Terrimicrobiaceae bacterium
GGGATATGGCCGCCTGGCACATGGCATGGAATGCCAGCGTGGCGGCCCTGAACGATGAATCCGTCCAGAGCGAGGCCTTGCGGCAGCGGAATCAACGGCAATATTTTGAGTTGGGCCGGGAAATCCTCGAGCGGGGCATTCGCAACAACCCCGACAGCTCCTTCCTGCATGAGAGGATGGCGATTCTTTTGCGGGACAAATTTGAAGATCACTGCGCGGCCGCCGAAGCCTTCTCCCAGGCCGCCGAACTCCCCAACCCCGCTCCCTACGTGGCCAGATTTGCCGCCTACGAGATGGCGAAGTGCCCCGGTCGCGAGCGAGAGGCGTATGAACGATTAAAAACCCTCTACCAAAAAGGAGAAAGTCAGAGACTCCCCACTTTGCTGACCCTCCTTCAGGAAATGGAAAAGAATCTGGATGTTCCGCCAAAGGATCGCATACACTCCCCTCAGTAACTTCTCCCATGCGATTTGCAATCTTCGGCGATATTCACGCCAACCTACACGCTCTCCAAGCGGTTTTGGAGGACAGCCGGTCCCAAGCCTGCACCCACCACGTGTGCATGGGCGATGTGGTCGGCTACAACGCCTACCCCCATCATTGCGTCGAACTCGTTCAGAGCCTCGAGTGCCCGGTTGTCAAGGGCAACCATGATGAACAAGCCTCCATGCTCGGCGAACAGGAGGGATTTAATGCCCTGGCCGAAGAGGCCATCAATTGGACCCGCCATCAACTTTCCGACAAAGAAAAAGAGTGGCTCCGCTCGCTGCGTTTGCAACGGCAGGTCCGGGACTTCACCATTGTCCACGCCACGCTGGATACCCCCTACAAGTGGGGCTACATCTTCAACCAACTCGATGCGGCCGCGAGCTTTAGTTATCAAATGACGGCCCTCTGCTTCATCGGCCACACCCACAGCCCCAAAGCCTACGTCCGCGATGGCAGCGTGCGGACCATCCCCTTCGAAACCATCCAACTCACCCCCGGCCGCAAATACCTGATCAATGTCGGCAGTGTCGGCCAACCCCGCGACGGAGACTGGCGCGCCGCATATGCGGTCTATGACACCAACACCTCCGAAGTGACCCTTCGCCGCGTGGAATATGATGTCCACGGAGCCCAGCAAGCGGTGCTGGCCGCCGGACTTCCAAAAAAGCTCGCCGAACGCCTGGTGGCCGGCAGGTAGGGATGTCATCCGCCGTTTGGGACAAACCGCCGCCCGAGCGGATCCTCGTGGTCAAACCGGGCTCTATGGGCGATGTGATCCATGCCCTGCCCGTCGTCGCCGCTCTCAAAAACGCTTGGCCCGCCACCGAAATTTCCTGGCTCATCGACCAGCGCTGGGAACCCCTCCTTGCCGGAAACCCAAATCTTGCAAGGACGATCATTTTTCCAAGAGAGCGCTTTCGGGGACCTTCCGGACTTCTCCGCGCCATTCCCTGGATGTCCTCTCTGGCGGACGCCAAGCCCGACCTCTGCATCGATCTTCAGGGCCTTCTCCGCAGTGCCACCATGGCCAAATTTTCGGGAGCCCCTCAAATCGTGGGGCTCTCTGACGCACGGGAAGGTGCCGGACTTTTTTACTCCGATACCGCCACTGTCGAAACAAACGAACACAGCGTTTTGCGGTATCTGCGTGTGCTTGAGGTTCTGGGTTTGCCTGCACCGACCATACCCGAATTTTGGTTACCCCAAGGAACCCTCCCCCCCGGTGTCCCCCAAGAGCCCTACCTCCTCCTTCACCCCTTCGCACGGGGACAAGGAAAATCCCTGGCCCCCGAGGTGCTGAATGCCCTCTGCGACGCCCTCTCACCACGGAAAATTGTCCTTGCCGGGGGACCCAGCCCTGCCGCTCCCCAAGCCTCCCACATCACCAACCTCCTCGGCAAAACCACCCTCCCCGAACTCACCGCCCTCATTCGCCAAGCCATTTTCATGATTAGCGTGGACAGCGGCCCGGCCCACATCGCCGCCGCCGTCGGAACCCCCCTCCTCGCCATCCACACCTGGAGCAACCCCCAAACCGTCGGCCCCTTCAACGAATCCTCATGGCTCTGGCAGGGCGGGGAAATCCGCAGACAGAAACGCACCGGCGATGCCCCGCTCCCAAGGCAAGAGCCCAATGTCGATGACGCCAAAATCATCGCGGCCCATGTTTTGGCAGTTCGTTGATCATCGCCGTCACGAAATCAGAACGAATTTTGACCTCTCCCCGGACTTACAAGACAGATGCAAGGATTTGCCCCTCGACCACTTGGCAATTCCCGGAAGCTCCGTCCGCACGGGAACTCTGAAAGAGGTTTCTCTGAAAGAGATTGTGATTTATTGCCAAAGCGCAATCCAACGCTCCGCAGAAATGCGGTGCGGGATTTCCTTTTCAACGAAGAAAGGTGTCAGGCCCAGGGGTTGTAGTGGACGCGGTGGAGGGGATCTTTGTAGATTCCGCCACTGAGAACAACTCGAAAGCCGAGGTTGTTTCGGGATTTGGTGGGGGCGATGGAATCGCGGTGGGAGGAGCGCAGGTATTCTTCGCTGTCATTAAAACATGCCGCACCCCGGGCCACATGAGTTTCTTCGGGAGGGGAGAACTGATCCGAGCACCACTCCCAAACATTTCCGCCGAGATCACAAATTCCAAATTCATTGGCGGGGAAACTGGCCACAGGGGAGGTTTCTCGAAATTCATCCACTCTCAGGATGGGACTGTAGTTGCCCGAGCCGAGGGGGGGCGGAAAGGAAATGCCCCAGGGATATCCCTCCGCTTTTCCGCTGCGGGCTTTGGGAGATCCCTGGGGTTCGTGGGGAAGCCCCACCGCAGCACTCCATTCCAGATCCGTCGGCAGACGGTAAAGCAGGTCCGCAGGGAGGATTTTTTCATCCTGCTCTTTTTTGGTGAGCCATTCACAAAACTTGGTCGCATCGTGCCACGTAAGGTTCACCACGGGATGATCGGGGCCTTGGGGAAAATCGCAGTCGGGGATGGGAAGTTTTTTTGCCTGACAATACAGGGTGTAGTCACAAAGCCGCACCAAACACATGCTGAACAGGGTTTTGTAGAGGGGCACAGGAACAAAAAGCATGCCCGAGCTGTTCAAAAATGGCGCCTCTTTGGTGGCTTCCAACGGGTTTGAGGTTGTGACCCAGGATGCGGGTGCCGATTCGCCCGCCGGTTGGCTCGGTTCCTCATGGGGAGGTTCCGACGCGGGAGGTTCGGGTGACGGAGGGTTAAGGCGTCCGGGGGGGGGCGCATCATCGTTGGCGATTTCCAGCACTGGCGCGCGTAATAAAGAGCCTGCCGGCCCGATGAGCGGGCTGGTGTCCAGCTTTGGTCTGAGAATCCATGGTTTGGGGGTGAGCCTAACGGGAGGAGAAGCCGCGGGCCCGGGTTTTGACTGCATTTGATGACAAGATACAACAGCTTGGGATGTGAATCAATGAGTATCCGCCCTTGGTCTCTCTTCCTGCTCAAGATGAGGATTCTTTTTTTGACATCACAAGATGTTGTGTCAATATCGCCTTGGACACGTTCCAAACCACAATGCGTTGCCCCAAATGCAGTTCCTTGGATGACAAAGTCATCGACTCACGGCTCTCGAAAGATGGCGCCGAAATTCGTCGTCGGCGGGAGTGCCTGACTTGCGAGACCCGGTTCACGACCTATGAGCAAGTGGAGAGGGTGGAGCTTCGGGCGATCAAGCGGGATGGGCGCCATGAACCATTTGACCGCCAAAAATTGTTGGGCAGCTTGGTCAAAGCCTGTGAGAAACGACCCATCAGCCTGGAGGCGATGGAGTCGGCGGTGGAACAAATATTGCAGGAAATCGAAGCGGGAGATGACCGTGAGGTCACCACACGGTTTATTGGGGCCAAGGTGATGGAGCGCCTTCATGCCATGGATCCGATCGCCTATGTGCGGTATGCCTCGGTTTACCGTGAGTTCCAAGAGATCGGAGATTTTATTGAGGAGATTCAATCTTTGGAGCGCCGGGTGATCCGCACACCGGCACAGCCTGAGTTTTTTGGAGCATGATTGCTTTTCGAGATTATTTGCCTTTGGTGCGATTTGAAGACGGACAAGTGGTCTCGTTTGAGAGGCCATGGCTCATTGCTTCTCTGGCTGAGGCCGCCGAGCGGGCAGGCTACAAGAAGTGGTGGTTGGCGTCCCATGTGACCGAGAGTGTGACCAATTTTTTGGAGAAAGATTTTGAAGAAGGGACGATCGCGGTGGCGCGATTGGAGAAAGCGGTGCAGTCGGTTTTGCAAGTGATTGGTTACGGGGATGTGGCCGGTCATTTCCGGGCCTCGTTGCCGCCCACACGCATTTCTCTGGCCGAATTGGCGCGGGATGCCGGCCACGGCTATGAATTGGTGTTTTTTGATTTGCTGCGGGCCCGCATGAGGGAAGCCATCGAGGCGCGGGCGGAGAAGGTGGAAATCACCGATGCGCACCGCGGCATCAAAATGCTGCGATCGGCAAAAATTTGGCGGCGCGATTGTTCGGGGCTTTTGGATGAAGTGGTGGGTTTTGTTCGCGGAGAAATGAGCGCCAGCGCAGCGGGCCGCGAGGTTTCCATTATCGTTGGGGGGTCATGACACTTTTTCAGCGCATCGCGGCCCGGGAAATCCCGGCCGAATTTGTTCACGAAGATGACGTCTGCTTTGCCATCCGGGACATTCACCCCCAGGCGCCGGTGCATCTTTTGGTCATCCCCAAAAAGCCTCTTCCCCGATTGGCCGAGGCCACGGAGGAGGACTTGGCCGTGTTGGGGCATTTGCTCCTCATCGTCAAAACGCTGGCCGGGGAAACCGGCGTGGCCGCATCCGGGTTTCGCACCGTGATCAATAGCGGAGTTGATGGGGGCGAGACCGTTCCGCATCTCCATGTGCACCTGCTGGCAGGTCGGCCCCTGGGTTGGCCCCCGGGGTAGCAACCGGTGCTGACTTACAAATACCCCAGACTCTCGAGGGTGGCGATGATCGCGGCGAGGTGTCCGTTTTTTGGAAGCAAGAGCAGGTGCTCGTGGTTGGGTATGTGCGAATCAGAGGACGCCGGCCCCGGGGCCTGTGACCTCCCTCTCTTTTCATCACACCCAAATTTTGACGTTGCCCGCAATAGGTTGTTGGCTTTGGGTGAATTAAGGGATAGAACTTTCCGACAAACCGGTGGACATTAGTCCGTTGGCAATCGCGAGAGCGCCCCTACGAAATCCCCACGAATTCTTCGGAACATGAAACCCACGCTTAAACCCCGCAGCTTTGAGAAGCTCCAAGAGGCCGCCTTTTCCCTCCCCCATCGCATGGAGGCGATGTTGGTGCCTGCGGACGATGGGTATGGGGCCAAGGCGATCGTGAGGGGGATGAAACGGGCTGGCAAGGCCGGGATCGTGGATCTGGGGCCGGGAAACTTTGAGGGGTTCGAGGCGGACCGTCATGTCGAAATTCTCAGCCGTGAGCCGGGTCTGACGAACGTGGTGGGAACGGTCAGCGTGATCGGTGGACCTTTGCTGTTGAGAGGGTTGACGATTCAGCCTGCTGCGGGTGCGCCTGCGATGACGGTGGCTGCGGGGATTGTTCTTTGCGAGGATTGCGAGTTTTTGGGAGCCATTGAGGTGAAGGGGGCGGGAAAGGTTTATCTCAAAAACTGTCTGGTGAAATCCGGGCAGCACGGAGTCGATTTGAGTGGCGGGGCGTTGGCGGAACTCATCACCACGCGGATCTCGGGAGCCCCCGGGGGAGTTGTTCTGTCGGAGGGATCTTCCGCCGCGTTGTATCACTGTCGTGTGGAAGGTTGCGTGGGAACTGGTGACGGTGAGACGGGAGCCGGTGTGTTTGTGCAAGACTCTTCTCTGTATGCCGAGGGCACGGAATTTACCAACAACCAAGTGGGTGTGTATTTGAAGGCCAGCCCGGAGGCGGCTTTTGTGGGATCGCATTTTTCGGGAAACTCGATTTCGGCGATCATCACGCAAGGGGCTCCTGCGGAAGGAGTGCTTTCGCTTTATGGTTGCAAGGTGGAGGGGGCCAAGGAATCGGAATATCCCGCCCTGTCGCTGGAAGGCGGGCAGGCCAAGTTGGCTCACGGGCAGATTCAGGCCTTCGCAAAATCCGGTGTGAGTGTGGTGGCAACTGCCATGGAAATCCAATCCTGCGAAATCACCTCCACAAACGATGTGGCCTTGGACATGGAGGGTGGCTCGTTGGCGTGCAAGGATTGCAGGGTGGTGAGCGATCTGGGGACAGCCATCAGGCTCTCAAAAACCGTGGGGTCCATCCAAGGCGGAACCGTTTCGGGGACACCTCCGGTGGACCCGGGCTTCCCGCACTCAGTCTCCTTGAACCACGTCACCGATCGCGGGATGGGGTCCGAGGAACACGCTTCGCCGGAGCTGTCCTTTGAATCCATCTCCAAGGAACTTTCCGAGATCGTGGGGCAGGATGAAGTGAAGACGGAACTCCGCCGGCTTCTTCGTTTGACCTTTGCCGCGCGGGAAAGAAACCGCCGGGGAATTCTTCAAGAGCCCCATCAGTTTTCCGGCATCGCCGCGGGACCGGCCATGTGTGGCCAACTGCGGGCGATCCAAGTCTTTGCCGGGCTCCTGCACAAGCTGGGCGACCTGACCTCCCCGGACGTTTTGCAACTCTCGCTGGCAGAAGCTTCGGGCTTGGATGCAGGATCCGTGAGGGCCGGTTTTCTTTTTGTGACGACCGAGGAGGCCAATGAAATCCCCCTTCTTTCGACCCGGGCGGCCGAGATATTGCTTCGGCTGAGCGCGGCGTTCGAGGGACGGGCCTACATTATTCTGGGGGGGGATCGCGAGGCACTCCGTGCCCTGTTGCGTTCCAATGTGGAGCTCGCAAGGGAATTTCCGATTGAACTGCCTTTCGGGGCTTTCAATCCCGAAGACCTGGCCACCCTTTTTGCAAAGCATTGTCAGCGCGAAAAAATCGTGATCAGCTTCGATGCGGCAAAAAAATTGCCGGTGATTTTCCATGGTCTCCACGACCGTTTGCAGCGCAGGTATTTGGACGAGGAGGGGGTCGCGGATTTGTTCTCTGATTCCCGGCGCAATTATTTGGAGCGCTGCTCACACGCCGGGCGATTTGATCTGGAGTTGGAGAACGAGGATATTGTGGTGCCGCTGGATCGCTCGAGTGCGACGGCGATCGAGCGCTCCGCAGAATTGGTGACCGTGTGCAGCGCTTGCAAGGAGCAGAACCCGTGGCTTCCGGGCCTGGGTCCCAAATTCGCTTGTGCCCACTGCGGCGTGGAGTATGAGGCCTCCTGGGGGCTGCTTAAAAATTCCACCTTTTTTCGGAAACGAAATGTTCAGGGCCGAACGTTCCGATCGGGGGCCGTGGCAGCCGTCGCCGGCCGTCGAAGAGCCCTGCCCGCAGTCAGAAACTAGCCCTTGCAGCAATCCGCCTGCTGCGATGTGATGAGCCCATGCCTGAACCTTTTCTGATTGCTGGTCGTGAAATTTCTTCCCGTCTTTTGCTGGGCACGGGAAAGTTCTCTTCGAATGAAGTGATGCGGGAAGCGCTGGATGCCAGCGGGGCTCGGATTGTGACCGTGGCCCTTCGCCGTGCGGATCTGACGGGAACGCGCGATCCTTTTGCGAACATTCTGGATTTTATTGATCCCAAAAAATACCTCCTTCTTCCCAACACCAGCGGGGCCAGCACGGCGGAGGAAGCTGTCCGGTTGGCGCGGTTGGCGGTGGCCGCAGGACTTCCGAATTGGGTGAAGCTTGAGATCCATCCCGATCCTCATTATCTGCTCCCCGACCCGATCGAAACCCTGGCCGCCACGGAGATTCTCGCGGCCGAGGGATTTGTGGTGCTGCCCTACATCAACGCGGATCCCGTGCTGGCGAAGCGGTTGCAGGATGTGGGAGCCGCGACGGTGATGCCTCTGGGATCGCCCATTGGCAGCAACCGCGGAATCGAGACCCGCGCCCAAATTGAAATCATCATCAAGCAGGCCACGGTACCGGTGATTGTGGATGCCGGCATCGGGGCACCCAGTCATGCTTGCGAGGCCATCGAGATGGGGGCCGCTGCGGTTCTGGTGAACACGGCCATTGCCGCAGCCACGGATCCCGTCCGCATGGCGCGGGCCTTCCGGCTTGCCGTTGAGGCGGCCCGCGAGGCCGTGGAAGCCGGCCTGCCGTCGCGCCTCGATCACGCGGTCGCAACAAGCCCTCTGGATGCGTTCCTAAGCCAGGTGTAGCACCATGTCATTTATTCGCGTGCGGGGAGCGCACCAGAACAATCTTCAAGGAATTGACCTCGATTTGCCATTGGGCAAGATGATTGTGGTCACCGGGCCCAGCGGAAGCGGGAAGTCGAGCCTGGCGTTTGACACGTTGTATGCGGAGGGTCAGCGCCGGTATGTGGAGACGTTCAGTCCCTACACACGTCAATTTCTTGACCGGATGGACAAGCCGCGGGTGGACCTCATTGAAGGGATTCCCCCGGCGATTGCCATTGAGCAGGCCAACAATGTGCGGACGACCCGCTCCACGGTGGGGACAATCACGGAGATCAATGATTATTTGAAGTTGCTGTTTCCGCGGGCGGCAACCTGCCAGTGTCCCTCCTGCGGCCGGGCGGTGAATCCAGAATCGGCGAAGACCATCGCCGATCATATTTTGGCGTCGTCCTTGGGGGAGCAAGTGCTTGTGACGTTTCCCGTGCCAGCGCCTCCGGGGACCAAGGCGGGTGATTTTTTTGCGTTTCTGAATCAGCAGGGGTATTTGCGGGTTCTGCTTTATGGCAAGGTGCTGCGCACGGATGAGGCTCCGGCGAACGAGCGGCTGCCAGCGAGGGTTCCCGTGATTCAGGACCGGTTGGTGGTCACAAAAAAGACGGTCTCCCGGCTCTCGGAGGCGATTGAAGCAGCGCTGCGGCTCGGGCAGGGTCAGTTGGGGATTTGGAAAGACTCGGCGATGCACCCGTATTCGGCCGGATGGCATTGTGCGCATTGTGATCTCGACATTCGTCCGCCCAGCCCGGGGCTTTTTTCTTTCAACAATCCACTGGGGGCCTGCCCCTCGTGCCGGGGGTTTGGGCGGGTGATTGGGTTGGACTGGGGGCGCGTCATGCCCGACCGGTCTCTTTCCATCGCCGGGGGGGTGATCAAACCATTCCAAGGGGGGATGTCACAGGAATGTCAGAGAGACCTCCTCAAAGCGGCGAGGGCCCGGGATGTGGATATTTCGTGTCCTTTTGAGGAGTTGCCCGAGAGCGATCAAAAGTGGGTCATCGAAGGAGAAGGGAATGGGGGGCATGGAGAATTGTGGGAGAATGGCCGCTGGTATGGAGTGAAGGGTTATTTTGATTGGCTGGAGAGCAAGACTTACAAAATGCATGTGCGGGTGTTGCTCAGCCGGTATCGGGCCTACACGCTTTGTCCGGTTTGCAAGGGGGGGCGTTTTCAACCCGAGAGCCTGAATTTTCGTTTGCAACCCTCGGGATGTTTGTTGCCGGAAATCATGGGGAAACCGATCCATGAACTTTCCCGGATTTTTGAACAACTGACCCTTCCCGCCGGGGACCCGGGAGCGGCCCTTCTTCGTGGCCAGGTTCTTTCGCGGTCCCAATTTTTGGAGCAGGTGGGGCTCGGGTATTTGACGCTGGATCGCCCGACGCGGAGTCTCTCGGGCGGCGAGATCGAGCGAGTGAACCTCACGGCCTGTCTCGGGGCCTCGCTCACCAACACGCTGTTTGTGTTGGATGAGCCCAGCGTGGGCCTGCATCCCCGAGACACGGATCAATTGGTGGGAGTGCTGCATGCACTGCGCGACAAGGGGAACACGGTGTTGGTTGTGGAGCATGAAGAATCGGTGATTCGTGCCGCGGATTACCTGGTGGATATCGGTCCGGGGCGCGGGAAGGATGGGGGGATGGTGGCCTACGCCGGGGAAGCTTCCGGCCTCTTTGGCTCAACATCCCCGGCCTCTCTCACGCGGGATTACCTCACAGGAAAACAAACGATTCCCGTTCCTGCCAAACGCAGAAAACCCGCAGCCTGGATCAAGCTGAAGGGGGTCCGTCATCACAACTTGCAAAATGTGGATGTGGATATTCCGCTGGGGGTTCTTTGTTGTGTGACCGGGGTATCGGGCTCTGGAAAAAGCTCGTTGGTTCACGGTGTGCTTTACCGAAATTTGAGCGGGGAGACGCCGGCTGATGACGAAGAGACCGGCCTCTGCAAGTCTCTCAAAGGCGATGATCACATCGGGGATGTGGTTATGGTCGATCAGTCGCCGCTATCCCGCACGCCCCGGTCCACGCCGGCGGTTTATGTGGGGGCCTATGACAAAATTCGTGAGCTTTATGGTTTTCTTCCCGAGTCGCTGGCGTCGGGGTTTTCGCCCTCGACGTTTTCCTTCAACTCCGGGGACGGGCGGTGTCAGCGCTGTGGCGGGTTGGGCTACGAGAAGGTCGAGATGCAGTTTTTGAGCGACTTGTTTTTGCGATGCCCGGAGTGTGAGGGCACACGGTTTCAGGCCCATGTGCTGGAGATCCGTCATCACGGAAAATCCATTCATGAGGTGTTGGAACTGACGGTGACCGAGGCTCTCCTTCATTTTCAAGACGCGTCGGATCTTGTTCGTTCGCTTCAAGTTTTGGAAGATGTGGGGCTCGGGTATTTGCGACTGGGACAACCGGTGAACGAACTTTCCGGCGGGGAGTCCCAAAGGCTCAAGCTGGCTGGTCATCTGACCTCCAAGCGCAAGAACGGCGCTCTGCTAATTTTTGATGAACCCACAACCGGGCTTCATTTCGATGATATCGCAAAGCTCCTGAAGGTTTTTCAGCAGTTGGTGGAGGCCGGGGACAGCCTGGTTGTGATTGAACACAATACCGAGGTGATCAAATGTGCGGACTGGGTGATTGATATTGGTCCTGAAGGAGGAGCGGCCGGCGGGCGGATTGTGGCCGTCGGGACGCCCGAGAGTGTGAGCTTGGTTCCAGCATCCCACACCGGACGGTTTCTTCAGAGGGCACTCGCCCCCAACCGCCCGGTGGTTCAGGAGGGCCCCGGCAAACAACCCAAGACGCCGGCGCGAAAGATTGACAAAATTTCGATCCGTGGCGCGCGCGAGCACAATCTCAAAAATATCGATGTCGATATTCCTGCGGGAAAAATTGTGGTCGTGACCGGCCTGAGCGGCTCGGGCAAATCGACCCTGGCGTTTGATATTCTGTTTGCGGAAGGGCAGCGGCGGTTTTTGGACAGCATGTCGGCGTATGCCCGTCAGTTTGTGGATCAACTGGAAAAGCCGGACGTGGACGCCATCGAGGGACTCCCGCCCAGCGTGGCCATCGAGCAACGCGTCACGCGCGGCGGCGGAAAATCCACCGTGGCGACGGTCACCGAAGTGTACCATTTTTTGCGGCTGCTGTTTTCCAAGCTCGGCACGCAGCATTGCCCGGACTGCAAGGTTCCGGTCATCAAACAAACCGCTTCCGCGATCACCGCCACAGTCGTCAAACATGCCAAGCGCGGGCCTGTGAAAGTTTATGCGCCGCTGGTGCGCGGGCGGAAAGGATTTCACACCAAGGTGGCGGCTTGGGCGCATAAACAAGGAATCACCACGCTGGTTGTGGACGGAAAATCCATCCCGGTTTCGGCTTTTCGGGCGCTGGAACGATTCAAAGAACACACGATCGATGCCCTCATTGGCGAGGTTTCCAAGACCGGCAAAGAAGCGCCGTCCCTGGTGAAACGTGCCTTGGAAATTGGCAAGGGCTCGGCCCGCGTGGTGGATCATGCGGGACGCTCCCACATCCTGAGCACGGAAATGAATTGCCCGGATTGTGGCAAAGCCTTTGACCCCCTGCACCCGCGCTTGTTTTCCTTCAACTCTCCGCATGGCTCCTGCAACCACTGCCGCGGCTTTGGCGTGATTTGGAAAAGTGTGTCCACCAAGGATTTTGATTCCGCTCTCGAGGCCGAACTGGCCGAGGAAAAATCCCACGAAAACTTGGAGGATGGCGAATCAACCACCTGCCCGGTCTGCGCCGGCAGCCGGCTCAATGAGGTGGCCCGTCATGTTTTCCTCCACGGCACATCGATCACGGACTTTGCGGCGTCTTCCTCGGAAAGGGCGCTGCAGACGCTCAAGACTTTCCGGTTCACGGGAAGGGAAAATGAGATCGCCAGGGACATCCTGCCGGAAATTTCCAAGAGGCTGGAATTTCTCCACAAGGTGGGGCTTGATTATCTGGCGTTGGACCGTTCCGCCAACACGCTCAGTGGTGGCGAATCCCAACGCATCCGCCTCGCCGCCCAGCTGGGGTCGAATCTGCGCGGCGTGCTTTATGTGCTCGATGAGCCCACCATCGGCCTTCATGCGAGGGACAACGCGCGGCTTCTGGATGCGCTGGGCGAGTTGGCCCATGACGGCAATTCGCTGGTGATTGTCGAGCATGATGAGGACACCATGCGGCGGGCGGATCATATCATCGACCTGGGTCCGGGGGCCGGCTCGCGGGGCGGCGAAATCTCCGCATCCGGCACCTATGCCCAAATTCTCAAAAACAAAAATTCGCAAACCGGCCAAGCCCTGCGCACGCCCATGGTTCATCCTTCGCGGGGCAATCGCCGCACGACCAAGACCAACACGGATTGGATCACCATCCAAGGTGCTTCCCTCCACAACCTCCGGGATTTGGATGTGGCCTTTCCTGTGAACCGTCTGACCGTGGTGACCGGAATCTCGGGCTCCGGCAAAAGCTCGCTGGTTCGTGGCGTCTTGGAGCCAAGCGTTAGGGAGGCTGTCTCCAGAAAGCGGGTCACCCGGGGGGAAAAACCGTGGAAATTTGTGGATGGCACTGCCGCGATTGGAGGAGTCCTCGAGGTGGATCAATCCCCGATTGGCAAAACCTCCCGGTCCACGCCGGCCACTTATATCAAGGTTCTGGATTCGATCCGTGCCCTCTACGCCGAGTTGCCCGCCTCCCGGATGCGCGGCTACACGGCCAGCCGTTTCTCATTTAACAACGAAGTGGGTCGGTGCGAAGCGTGTCAGGGGCAGGGTGTGATCAAGCTCGAAATGAACTTTCTCCCGCCAGCCTACATGCCCTGCCAGGAATGTGAGGGTCAACGTTACAATCGCGCCACGCTCGAAGTGGAATACAACGGCCAATCCATCGGGGATGTGATGCGCATGACCGCCGAAGAGGGCGCAGCGTTTTTTGCCACCAACCAAAAAATCCGACGCCCCTTGGATCTGCTTGTCGAAACCGGACTCGGGTATTTGCAACTCGGTCAGCCGAGCCCGACCTTGAGCGGCGGCGAGGCCCAACGCATCAAACTGGTGACCCAAATCACACGCCGCGCCACGGGCAAAGCCGAGGAAATTCGCACCACCCGCCGCGGCAAATCCACGCTGTATATTCTGGAAGAGCCCACCATCGGCCTCCATGCCCATGACGTCCGACGTCTCATTGACGTGCTTCACCGGCTGGTGGATGAAGGGGGAACGGTGGTTGTGGTCGAGCACCACATGGATGTGATTGCCGAGGCGGATCACGTGATTGATATTGGCCCCGAAGCGGGGGAACATGGCGGCCAACTGATGGCCGCCGGGACCCCCGAAGTCGTGGCAAAATCCAAGAAGAGCCGCACCGCACCCTTTTTGGCCGGGTCGCTGGAGTAAAAGGTTTCGCTTGCGCCAGGGAACGTGATGGGGGAAATTCACACTTAACAAAAATCCCAACCATGCCATACGAACTTCCCGCTCTTGATTACGCCGCCACCGCTTTGGAACCCCACATTGATGCTCGCACGATGGAGATCCATCATGGCAAGCACCACGCGACCTACATCACCAATCTGAACAAAGCCCTCGAGTCGGCCCCGGAACTCACGGCAAAATCTGTCGAGGATTTGATCGCTGACCTCGCTTCCGTGCCCGAAGCCATCCGCACCGCTGTCAGAAACAATGGGGGCGGTCATGCCAACCACGCGTTTTTCTGGAAACTCCTTGGTCCCGATGCCGGCGGTAGTCCGGAGGGAGCCTTGGCAGAAGCCATCAACTCCACCTTCGGCAGCTATGATGATTTCAAAGCCAAATTTGAAGCCGCCGGGCTCGGACGATTTGGCAGCGGTTGGGTCTGGCTGGTTGTCGACAGTGACAAAAAACTCGCCATCGTCTCCACGCCCAACCAAGACACCCCGCTTATGGGCAAGGCCATCTCGGGAGTCGAGGGAACACCAATTCTCGGAGTCGATGTCTGGGAACATGCCTACTACCTGAACTACCAGAACCGCCGGGCCGATTACCTCAAGGCCATTTGGAATGTGATCTCCTGGAAGGCTGTTTCGGCAAATTACGCAGCGGCTGTCGCGTAGGCTCGATCTTGATTGGATAGTATAGGCAGACCACGCCTCAACGGAGTGAGGTGCCACAACGAACGCGAGCGTCACTGCAGGCAGGTTCTTTCGTGCATTGACACCGGGCAACGAAAGAGGGAATGTGTTGCGTGCGTTGCAAGGCCTCGCCTGTTTTGATCACTTCCGAGTTATGCTGAAAAAAGTTGTTCTCACCAATATCTACACGAACAAAAACATGGAGGTCGTGGTTGACACGGACGAGGACTCCA
The DNA here is from genome assembly GCA_040881805.1 of Terrimicrobiaceae bacterium. Classification (GTDB taxonomy): domain Bacteria; phylum Verrucomicrobiota; class Verrucomicrobiia; order Chthoniobacterales; family Terrimicrobiaceae; genus JAJTZA01. The sequence goes on from JBBECL010000151.1 coordinate 14,617, forward strand.
AGGCGGTTCTTGGCGCGGGAAAAGCCCCCAATGAATCGGCGATCGTCAAGGACATCAGCGGGATCGATGAGGCCGTACACCGTCTCACCACCAAAAAACCGAACCTGGAGGAAATGGTCAGCTTTTTCTCGGGATTTGCCCGGTGTTTGGATCGAAATATCGCCACGGCAAAAAGCTTGGAACTCATCGCCCCGCGGCTGAAATCGCCACGTTACCGCGGGGCCGTGGCTGATATTTCCTCACGCATTCTGGCTGGCGAGCGGCTCAGCGACTCCTTCGCGGTTCACAAGGACCTTTTTCCAGAGGACGTGATCGCCCTCCTTCATGCCGGCGAAGAAAGTGGTCAGATTGGTGAGGTGTTCAAACAAATCACGCAAGGCCGGCAAAAATCCCTCCGCATCCTCAAAAAGCTGAAGGCGGGAATGATCTACCCGGCTATCATTTTGGTTCTCGCCGTGGCCGTGGTGATCATCATGGCGTTCACACTGATTCCTGCCATTTCCAATCTCTACGCCGCGATGAACGCGCAGCTCCCATTGGCGACGCAGATCATGATTCAATTCTCCAAGATTTTGGTTGCGCAGCCCTACCTCGTGATCATCCCCATCGGAGCGGTGTATTTGCTCCTCAAATACTGGAGCAAAATTTACCGAACACCATCGGTGCAAGTTGCCCTCACACGCATGCCGACCGTGGGAAATGTGATTCGGAAGACGGCGGCGATGGTGAGCTTTCGTACTCTGGCCTTGTTGCTTCAGTCCAATGTGCGCATCGTGACGGCTCTGGAAATCACCTCCAAGAGCAGCAACCACATCGAGTTTGAACGCTTTTTTCTCAAGGTTCGGGATCATATTGTCGAAGGGCTGTCCCTGCCCGAAGGCTTCCTCATGGAGTCCTACCGGCTCGGGCCCGACGGACGGACGATTGCGGCCATCGTCCAGATGGCCGGTGAGACCGGCGGGGTGAATGAAATGCTGGACGAGATTGCCGCCGACTACGAGGAAGACCTGGACAGCATCGCCAGCCAAATCGACAAGATCATGGAGCCGTTCGTGTTGGTGATCATGGGCATCATTGTCGGAGGCCTTGTGTACGCGATTTATGGTCCGATCTTCGGCTTGAGCAAGGTCATCCTCCCTCAAAAGAAACCGGCGGCCGCGGCCACGCCGAATCGTTGAAGCTCAGCACCCAAACGGTCTATTCCAAAGCGCTCGCCATTTATGTGGCGATGTCCTTCCTGCTTGGCCTGGGTGTGGTGTCTTTCACCCAAGCCATCATCGTCAGAGAATTCCGCGAAACCGAGCGACGCGAGATGGAGACCTCGGTGGAGCGATTGCAACTGATGATGGAGCGGGAGCTCCAAGATGTGGAGTCTGCTCTCACGGATTTGCTGGCGGAATCCCCGGCTTTGGACGCCGGTCTCATACGGTTGCCGGACCTTTCCCAACTGGAGAGTCTCCAGCTCAATTTTGTGGCTCTTGTGGATGCTCAAGGAAAACTTATGGCGTCCTCCATTTTGTCCGATGAACAGGGATCGTTCCACGAAGCCGATATCCCTGTCATCGCCAACGGGATCCGTAAGGCCGAAGTTGGCAAATCAGCAGACTACGCGGCTGCAGGCAATCAACTGGCCTCCATAGCCTGGAAGGAGTCTGCCGGCGGCATGCCGGAAGGGACCCTTCTTCTTGCAGGTCGCCTGTTTGCAGATCAGCCTGTCGCATTTTTGGAAAACCTTCTTGGAGGTTCTCTCACGTTTGAGACTCTGGCCGGGCGAACGATTGGCGCTGCCGGCACGGAGGATATTGTTGCCATGCTGGCAGGGAATGAAATTGCTGTGACAGATGTGTCCCCGGAAAAGATCTCCGGGGCCTTTGTGCTCAAGGGGCTTGGCACGCCCCTCCTTGGGGTGGTGCGGCTCACCCAAGGGCGCCCTCTGGAAGTCGGTGCCCAAACCAGCGTGCGGATTTTTTTGACCGTGCTGGCCCTTGCGGGCGGTTTGCTCTTTGTGGCCGTGTGGTATCTTTTGGACCGGACGATTCTGAAGCGCATTCAAAAACTCACCCGGTTGGTTGAAGCCGAACAAGCGAAGGGACTCCTTCCGGTGAAGCTCGATTTTCAGGGGGACGATGAACTGGGAACGTTGGCCCGGCGCATCGAGCAACTCGCAGTCCTTCTTGAAAAAGTCCAGTCCCAATACCAGCAGGTTGTTCAGGACCAAACCGAGGTCATCTGCCGGTTCGATGAGACATTCCAAATTCTTTTTTCCAACGAGGTTTTTCGGAGGACGTTTCCAGCCCCTGACAAGGCGCATTCAGAATTTCTTGGAGACCGCCTTGCGGCAGAGGCTTTTGAATTCATCGCCCATCGATTTCAGCGCCTGTATCCCACATTCTCGATCGACACCTTTCAACACAGCATCGACTTTCCCGAGGGACGAACAATCTGGTTCCGCAGCACGCTCCGCCGGTCATTCACAGCGGATGGCCAAGGCTCGGGCGGGCAGTGGGTTGCGGCGGATGTGACCCTGCAAGTGGAAGCGGAGCGCGGCGTCCAAAGTTCCGAACGTCAACTCCGTCAGCTCTCCAGCCGCCTCCTCCATTTGCAGGATGAGGAGCGGCGCCGGATCGCACGCGAGCTCCATGACTCCACCGCACAGAGTCTCTCCGCCCTGGAAATGAATGTCAGCCTCCTCGACCCGATTGCCCGGGATGACCGCACCAAACGGATCGTGGCCGAGACCCGCCGGATCGCCCAGGATTGTTGTCAGGAACTGCGAAATATCTCCTACCTTCTCCACCCTCCGCTTTTGGATGAGGTGGGACTCCCCTTTGCCATCCAATGGTTTGTTGATGGGTTCATCGAGCGAACAGGCATTGTGGTCGAGCTGGACGTCCACACCCCCTTTCCACGCGTGAATCGGGACATTGAAACATCCCTGTTTCGCGTGATTCAGGAAGCGGCCAGCAACATCTATCGCCATTCGGGAGCGAGCCACGCTTCGGTTGCTTTGAGTTATGACCGCCGACAGGGGATCAGAATGACCATTCGCGATGATGGCACCGGCTTTGCATCCGGACCCGAAGGCCAAACTCCGCCCCGGATGGGGATTGGCCTGGCGGGAATGCGGGAGCGAATTGCACAGTTCAATGGAACTTTGGAAATCAAAAACTCGCCAACCGGTGTGGAGGTTGTTATTTCCATACCAACCGCCTCCCTGCATGCCCAAAACTGAACTCATCAAAATCTTGATTGCTGATGACCATGAGGTGGTGCGTCAGGGGGTCCGAAATATCCTGGAGGCCGAAGAGGGCATTGACCTGTGCGCCGAGGCCACCACGGGTCGAGATGCGGTGGCGCTTTGCGAGAAGTTGAATCCTGACGTTGCCATCCTTGATATCAGCATGCCGGGCTTGAATGGCATCGATGCCGCCCGACAGATTCTCAAACTCTGCCCAAAAACCAAGATCCTCATCTTCACCGTCCACGATGCCGAGCGCTTGGTTTACGAGGTGGTCGAGGCCGGAGCCCATGGCTACATCCTCAAATCCGATGCGGGCCGACATCTCACCGCAGCCGTGAAAGCCATCCTCGCCGACCGCCATTACTTCAGTTCCCAAGTTTCCGAGGTTCTTTTCGAAAGCTTTCGCAGCAAAGGCATGCCGCACACCCAGGCGGCGGCCGCCGACCCCGGCGCCCCCCGCCCCACCAACCGCGAGCGCGAAATCATCCAACTCCTCGCCGAAGGCAAAAGCAACAAGGAGGTTGCCACCAGCCTCGGCATCAGCGTCAAAACCGCCGAAACCCACCGAGCCGCCATCATGCGCAAACTCGGCTTCCACTCCATCGGCGAACTCGTCCGCTACGCCATCCGGAATCACATCATCGAAGCCTAGGGCAAAAGGAAGCGGCGGCGGAGCCGCGTCGCTGGAGGTTTGCTCTGAGAGATGTGCCCGGCCCATACCCACACGGTCGGGACGACCGTGCCCCCTGACCTAAATAGCAACATCACTTACTTATCATCATACCGACAGAAAAGGTCCCACATTACGCTTTTCCTGCCTGACCAGTCCGGAAAGACTCCATCCATGGCAGAGCTCATGAAAGACAGTTATGGCGTGGATGTGGCCGTCCGCATTTCAAGAATGATCGCACGGGTGTATCCCCGATTTCCTGTTGACGCCTTTCTCACCGATGTGCGACCGGGTTTTTCGAATCTGGAACTCATGGATCGTGGGCGCCGGATCGCCGGAGCCCTCCACACGCATCTGCCCCCGCCTTTCGCTGAAGCCGCCCGAATTCTGACCGCTTCTTTGGGGCCGACCTTGGAGGAAGAAGCCTCCACGGGGTTGAGTTCGTTCCTTTATCTGCCACACTCGTTTTTCGTGGCAACTCACGGGCTGGACGATTTTGAGGCGGCCATGGCCTTTCAATACGAACTGACCCAGCGGTTCACCGCCGAGTTTTGCATTCGCCCTTACCTCGAACACCACCCCGAAAAAACCTTGGCTCGTCTCCGGTTGTGGGTCACAGATTCCAGCGAACATGTCCGGCGTCTGGTTTCGGAGGGAACCCGTCCGAGACTCCCCTGGGCAGGCCGGCTTCGCGGATTCCAAAAAAATCCCCAACCCGTCCTTGATCTCCTCGAATCGCTGAAAGATGACCCCGCCCTCTACGTGCGCCGCTCGGTGGCCAACAACCTCAATGACATTGGGAAAGACCACCCCCAAACCCTGCTTGCCACAACCCGCCGCTGGATGATCGATGCCCCCAAGCCCCGCCAGTGGATCGTCCGCCGGGCCCTTCGCTCCCTGATCAAGGAGGGAAATCCGGCAGCCCTTGCCCTCATAGGGTGCCGTCCCTCGAAAAATCTTTCTTCATCGGATGCACGGGTTTCACCTTCCCGTGTTCGCCAGGGTGCCTCCGTGGTCCTCAATTTTCAAGTCACCAACTCCGGCCCCCGCAGCGCCAAAGCGACCATCGACTTCCGGGTCCATTACGTCAAAGCAAACGGCAAAACCTCCCCCAAAGTCTTCAAACTCGCCACCGTCGACCTCCCTCCCCTCACATGCATCCCCCTCGAAAAATCTCTTTCCCTGAAAGACCTCACCACCCGCCGCCACCACCCCGGACATCACCACATCGAAGCCCTGATCAATGGCACCTCCCACCCCCTCGGCAGCTTTATTCTCCTACCCTGACATTACCGTCTGTATGATCCAGGTGGATCATGCAGACGGGAGATTGAGTCACGCTGATTTACTTTTGCTGGGTCAGGGGTTAAAGAAGCGAGGATGTCCGATTCCTCAAAGTTCCCCGCTGAGAAACAGCGGCTGGCTGCGCAAAAGAAGGAACTGGAGACGAACAGTCTTTGGCGGGAGTGGGGGCCATATTTGAGCGAGCGGCAATGGGGGACGGTGCGCGAGGATTATAGTCCTGACGGGAGGGCTTGGGATTTTTTTTCCCACGATGATGCGCGGAGCCGGGCCTACCGCTGGGGTGAGGACGGGTTGGCGGGTTTCAGTGATGACCATCAGCGGCTTTGTCTTTCGCTGGCGCTCTGGAATGGTCGGGATCCGATTCTCAAGGAGCGGCTGTTCGGGCTGACAAACGAGGAGGGGAATCACGGCGAGGACTGCAAGGAGCTATACTACTACTTGGACGCCACGCCGACGCATTCTTATCTGAAGATGCTCTACAAGTATCCCCAAGCCGCCTACCCCTACGATGAGCTGGTGGCGAACAACCGGCGGCGGGCAAAACATGAGCCGGAGTACGAACTTTTGGATACCGGAGTGTTTGATGGGGACCGTTACTTTGACGTTTTTGTCGAGTATGCGAAAGAGGAACCCACGACTGTGAATTTGTTGATCACGGTCGTGAATCGCGGTCCCGAGGACGCACTCATCCATGTTCTTCCCCAGCTCTGGTTTCGGAATCGGTGGTCGTGGAAACCCGATCAGCCCAAACCCCAGATGCACTTGGCGGACTCGGGGTCCGTGATGGTTTCCGATTCCTCGCTTGGGACCATGCAATTTTCGGTGGAGGGTCCCGACCAATGGCTCTTCACCGAGAATGAGACCAATGTCCGCCGACACTTGGGGTTGGAACAGGCAGGGTTTTACAAGGATGCTTTTCACGAAGTGTTGATTGGCAAAAACGCGGCGGCGTGCAATCCCGCGATGACGGGCACCAAGGTCGCTGCGCAGCTTTCCCGGGTCGTGCCTGCGGGTGGAACCCTGCAAGTGCGGGCGCGTTTGGGGGAGAAGGTCTTGGAGCAGCCTTTTGCGGCGTTTGAGGAAGTCGTGACCTTGCGCCGGGCCGAAGCCGATGAATTTTATGCCGGGTTGCAAGGTGACTTGGATGACGCCGACGCCCGGCTCGTGCAGCGCCAGGCCTTGGCCGGAATGATTTGGAGCAAGCAGTATTACGGCTATGACGTGGAGGATTGGTTGAATGGGGACCCCAACATGCCGGAGCCAGCCAAGGAACGGTTTCACGGTCGCAACAAGGACTGGCGGCATCTGAACAACGCAGACATCATTTCCATGCCCGACAAATGGGAATACCCATGGTATGCCGCATGGGATCTGGCCTTTCACACGGTGGCCCTTGCATTGGTGGACCCGGAATTTGCAAAGGCGCAACTTCTTCTCATGACGCGGGAATGGTACATGCACCCCAATGGCCAGCTGCCGGCTTATGAGTGGGCGTTTGGGGATGTGAACCCCCCCGTCCACGGGTGGGCCACCTGGCGCGTTTTTCAAATGGACCGCGAGCAAAATGGCGGTCCCGGCGACCTGGAATTTCTGGAACGGGTGTTTCACAAGCTGATGCTCAACTTCACGTGGTGGGTGAACCGCAAAGACACGGAAGGTCGAAATGTTTTTCAGGGGGGATTTTTGGGTCTTGATAACATTGGAGTGTTTGACCGGAGCAAACCCCTGCCAACGGGCGGGCATATCAATCAAGCGGATGGCACGAGTTGGATGGCCATGTATTCGCTGAACCTCATGCGGATTGCGCTCGAATTGAGCCGCCACAATCCCGTCTATCAGGACATTGCCTCAAAATTCTTCGAACACTTTCTGCACATTGCAGAGGCCATGAACAATATCGGCGAGTGTGGGATTGGCATGTGGGATGAGGACGATGAGTTCTATTACGATGTGCTCAACCTCCCCGATGGCAGCAAGGTGCCGCTCAAAGTGCGATCTCTGGTCGGGCTGATTCCGCTGTTTGCGGTGGAGGTGCTCGAAAAAGAATTGCTGGATGCTGTGCCCGAGTTCCGACGACGCGCCATCTGGTTTTTGAATGATCGTCCGGATTTGGCCAAGCTCGTTTCACATTGGGACAGCAATGGGATCAATGAGCGTCATTTGCTTTCACTCCTCAGAGGCCACCGGATGAAGTGCCTGCTTCGCCGCGCGTTGGATGAAACAGAATTTCTTTCGGACCACGGAATCCGCGGCGTCTCCAAGCATCATCAGGACCATCCCTACATTTTTGGCTGCTGCGGGAACGAGTTGGCGGTCACCTACCAACCCGCAGAGTCCGACTCCCGACTCTTCGGGGGCAATTCGAACTGGCGGGGCCCGGTTTGGTTTCCGGTGAATTATCTCCTCGTGGAATGCTTGCAGCAATTCCACAGCTATTATGGGGATGATTTCCTGATCGAGTGCCCCACGGGCTCCGGCAAGAAAATGACCATTCGTGAGGCAGCCAACGAGTTGGCCTGTCGGCTGACACGGGTGTTTCTCAAAGACTCCGACGGGAGGCGGGCGGTGTTCAATCACTCCGAAAAACTGCAAACCGATCCTCACTTCCGGGACCACCTTCTCTTTTACGAATATTTCCATGGTGACACCGGAAGGGGTGTCGGAGCCTCGCACCAAACCGGCTGGACGGGACTCATCGCCAACCTTCTCAAACCCGATCAGGGCGGAATCAGCCTTTGAAGCGGAATTATCAGGTTTCCAAAACTAAAGAGCCACCGGGCCCGGGCTCAGCTTCTCCAGGATGCGTTTGACATCCACATGTTGGGAAATGAGATTTTGGATACGGAGAATTTTTTCCGCGTCGCCGGGCAGGGTTTTGACGGTCATGGAGTGAATCCGGCTTGCGATGCTGTAGCTGTCCAGCGGACTGGCCATCACAGGGAGATTGGATTCTGAAATCATGTCCATGAGCCGCTGGCTTGGGCGGAGATCGTCGGAAAGCATGATCGCACAGAAGGGCTGACTGCTTTCCGACATGGCGCGCGAGAGGCAGGCCAGGATGACGTCTTCCCGGTCACCGGGCACGATCAGAAGGGTCCCGGGCACCACTTCGGCAAATAGGTGGGAGGTGCTCATGGCCCCGATAAGAATATCCGCCACGCGAGTTCGGCTGTCTTTCTCGCGATGTAGAAATTCGGCATGTGCAGGACGACAGACCTGTTCCAAGGAGGGTTGCAGCAAAATCTCATCCAAAGGGACCACCCCCAGCAACTCCATGCCAAGGCGCTCAAAACCCCGGCGGGCAATGTCGCTCACCGCCTCCATCTTGGAGGGCAAAAGCTTGTTCATCACCACCCCGATCACCTCAACACCCTCCTTGTCGAACAGGGCCTTGTTCACCGCCGCCTCATCAATGGGGCGGCCAATCCCCCCGGGGACAATCAGCAGAACCTTGCTCCCCAAGAGCTTGGCAACCCGGGCATTTGACAAATCAAAGACGCTGCCCACCCCCGCGTGACCGGTTCCTTCAATAATGGTAAAATCTTTCTCCCATGTCGTCCGATCAAAGGAGTGCTTGATCCGGCGGACCAACGCATCGTGGTTGGCATGGTTGATGTAGCGCCTGGTAAATTCCGGCTCCACGGCGATGGGGCTCATGTCTTCGATGGGAACCTGCGTGTCATAGGTCTGACGAATCAACACGCTGTCCTCATCAATGCGCTTGCCCTCCACATCAACAAACCTCTGGCCCACCGGTTTGATAAAACCAATGCGCTGAAACGATTCGCACAAGGCCCCGTGAAGCCCGAGAGAGATCGTTGTTTTGCCGGTGTTCTGCTCCGTGGCCGCAATAAAAATTCTCGGGGTGGAGAGATTCATTGATCAGGGGGGGCTACGCTTGCTCTTTCCGATGACCATTCAAAATCCGCTCCGCATATTTGGCCAAAACATCGGTCTCCAGATTCACCCGGTCACCAGCCCGGAGTTTACCGAGGTTTGTGGCGGCACGGGTGTGGGGAATGATCCAAACGGTGAAGCGACCCATGGCGACTTCGGCCACCGTCAGGCTCACCCCATTGATGGCGACCGATCCCTTGAATGCGACATAAGGGGAAGTTGCGGCGGACAGAAAAAAATCCAGCCGCAGATCCGGTCCACTCTCGGAGACCGACAGCACCTCCGTGGGGTCATCGACATGCCCCTGAACAAAATGTCCTCCCAACCGGCCATCGGCAGGAAGCGCCCGCTCAAGATTGACAAAGTCTCCCGGTCGCAGGCCGCCAAGATTTGTCCGGCGCAGGGTCTCTTCCAAGAGATCAAACACAAGGTTTTCTTTGCGATGGGAGGAAACTGTCAGGCAACACCCATTCACACTGATGCTGTCCCCTTTTCGCACTGACTTTGCAATGCGATCGGCATTCAGGCTGAGTTGGATGCTGCTGGCAGTGCGGCGCATCCATTGACAGGTGCCCATTTCTTCGACAAGACCGGTGAACATAAATTTTTAAAAGTTGAGGGATTGGACAGGCGAAACAAAAAGAGCTCCCCCACATTGTTTGAGAAATGCTCGCAACGGATCTTTTGCGGACTCCACGGTGCTTTCTTCACAATAAGCAAGGATCAGGCTGGTGCCGAGCAGATCCACAAAACCCTCGTTGTGAAGGCTTTTTTCAAATCCCCCTGTGGAAACATTCTGGAGAACAATAAACTTTGAGATCCCCAATTCCGTCAGCCGACTTTCCATCGCCTGTCGATGAGCAGCGTCAATCAAGATTTCGATGCGTGTGAGGGCGATCATACAGTCCAAAGCATAGTGATAATTTTGAAGAAGACGGGTATCCCCACAAGCACATTCAGCGGAAAAGTGAGACTGAGCGCCATCGGCACATACAAACCCGGGTTGGCCTCAGGGACAGAGACCCGCATGACAGCCGGCACAGCAATATATGACGCGCTGGCCGCAAGCAATGCCAGCAGGAGAGAATCACCCGCCGGCAATTTCAAGACCCATGCGATCACCAGCGCGAGGCTCCCTGCGACCGGGGGGAAAGCCAGCGCAAAAGCCATCGGGAAAGCACCCGCCTTCCGGATCGACGCTCCTCGCCGCGCCACAGCCATGCCCATATCAAGCAGGAACAGGCAAAGCACCCCCGCAAAAAGATCCTGGGCGAAAGGGGAGACCTTTTTCCACCCGGCATCTCCTGCAACAAATCCGATGACCAGGCTGCCCAGCAATAAAAAAATCGAGCCATTCAAGAGGCTCTCCACAACAAGGTGACCGAGGGTGATGGGTTTGCCCGTGGCCTCTTTGGCGTCAGGCCGCTCCCGCTTCAGCAGCAACATCCCAACAATGATCGCCGGAAATTCCATCAGGGCCAGAGCAGCGATCATGTAACCCCCAAACTCCACGTTGACCTGTTCAAGAAAGTTGCAGGCTGCAAGAAAGGTCACGGCACTCACCGAGCCATATGCTGCGGCAATGGCTGCGGAATCGGGAGCCGAGAGGCGGGTCCGCAAAATAAAAAAGGATATCACAGGAAGAACGGCAGCAAGGAGGAGAGCGGCCCCCAGGGGCAGAATGACATTCAAACCAAACCCGCTCTTGGCAAGGGAAGCGCCCCCATGCAGCCCAATCGCGAATAGCAGATAAAGCGATAAAACCTTGGGCAAAGGCGCAGGCAACTCCAAGTCCGACTTCAAAAACACGGCAGCCATTCCCAATACAAAAAACAAGATCGGCGGTTGAAGAAGGTTTTGTAAAAGAAGATCCATGAACGCGAAGCGACGAAAACTGCTGTCAGATGCTTGCGAGTTCTTGAGCTAAATCAAGGAGAATTGTGCTCACGACGCCTTTGGGGTCAGTCCTTTTTTCTTGCTTTCTCAAATTCTCACTGTTGAAAAATGACAAGAAAAAAGGACTGACCCCAAAACTGCCGTCCACATTTCAAGATTTTCCTTGGCTTGTTTCCTGTTATGGGTTGATCGATGCAGACCGTTTATTATTTGGGTCCCGAGGGGACGTTTTCCCACATTCTTGCGAGGAAGCGCTTTGGGGATCGGGTGCGGCTTGAGGGGTGTGCGACTTTGGAGGCGGTGGTGGAGAGTGCTGTTGCCCGGCCGGGCTCGCGGGCGCTGGTTCCCGTGGAAAATTCGAGTGGTGGGACGGTGTATGACAGCATCGATGTTCTGATTCGTCACAGCGGGCATCTTGCCGTGGATGAGGAGTTGGCCTTGGATGTGCGGATTGCCCTTCTGCGCAAGGATTCTGCTGTTGTTCAGAACGTGTATTCTCATTTCACCCAACTCAAGCACCACGCCGGGTGGCTGAAATCCCAATTCCCCAAAGCCCGCCTGAGAGCGGTTGATAGCACCGCTCTTGCAGCCAAACGGGCCTCGCTCTCACGGGGGGCTGCGGCGCTTGCCTCGCCGGGGGCTGCCGAGATTTATGGGTTGCACGTGGAGGAGATCCCCTCCCCGGGCCACGCGGCCAATGTGACGCACTTTTTTCTCGTCAGGTCCGGGGAGCCTGCCCCCTATGTTGGCAAGGCTCCCGGCAAGACCGCGCTTGTGGTCGCGCTGCCCAATGTGTGCGGGAGTCTCCATGCTTTCCTCGGGCCCTTTTCCAGGCAGGGGATCAGTCTTTCGAGAATTGTCTCCCGCCCCGTTCCGGGAAAACCCCAAACCTATGTCTTTTTTCTTGAGATTGAAGGCGATCCCCGGAGGGAAGCTGTTTGCAAAGCCCTGGCCTCGGCGGCACGCAAAGCAGAATCCATGGTTTCCCTTGGATCTTTTCCTTCGGGACGGCGATTCAAATCCTAGATTCAAATCCTAGATTGCAAGCGAAGGGGTTTTGAGGTTCATAAAAGGGAACATGAAACGCCTCGCTTCTGCTTTTGTTTTTTTCTCGCTCGGATGGCTCAACGCCCAGGAACCGGCAACCATCACGATCCGAAAGGGAGACTCCACCAATATTGCCATCAAAAGCTTGGGGGGGGCCAATGGGGCCGCAGCCACCAAGGTCCTCCAAAACGATCTGGAAGTTTCGGGGCTTTTTGCGGTCACACCGCCCGAGCGGGCGAGCTTCACGGTGAGTGGTTCCGCGGCGGGGGGATCCTTGGAAGGCATGGTGGTGGATGGTCGGGGGAGCACGGTGCTGCAAAAAACCTATTCCGGGGATCCCCGGCGGGCCGCCCACAATTTTGCGGATGACATTGTTGAGACCCTCACCGGCCAAAAAGGCATTGCCAGTTCGAAGATCGCCTTTGTTTCCACGCGGTCCGGTCGCAAGGAAATTTATCTTGCCGACTATGATGGGGCCAATGTCCAGCAACTCACCAAGGACGGGACGCTGAGTGTTTCCCCGTCCATTTCCCCTGATCGCCGCAAGCTGGCCTACACGGGGTATCAGAGCGGTTATGCGGACATTTATGTTGTGGATCTGGCTTCGGGCGCCCGCAATCGCGCCATCAAATTTCCCGGCACCAATTCGGGTGCGGCCTTCTCCCCGGATGGTGGTCGCATTGCTTTTTCGGCGAGTCGCGATGGCAACCCGGAGCTGTATGTGGCTTCGGCCAATGGCAGCGGTGGGCGCCGCTTGACACGCACACGGGGGGTGGAATCTTCACCGACGTGGTCCCCGAATGGTTCGGAGATCATTTACAGCTCGGACGAACGGGGCGGCCCGCAACTTTACCGCATCAGCGCAGGCGGTGGCACGGGCACGTTGGTGCCAACCGGTTATTCCTATGTCACCGAGCCTTCGTGGTCGCCGGATGGAAAGAAGCTGGCCTTCACGGCACGCACGGGCGGGTTTTCGATTGCCATGAAAGACCTCCAGAGCGGTGCCACGAAAGTGTTGGGAAGCGGGGAAGACCCGGCTTTTGGTGCCAACTCGCGGCACATTGTTTTTTCGACAGGCTCCAGCATTGTGCTGCTGGACACCCAAACAGGAAAGTCCTTCCCCGTCATCAGCGGTCTTGGAAAAGTGAGCGAACCGAGTTGGTCACGGTAGCCGGCCATGTTCGGTTACCTGTTTGAACGGTTTCCCAGTTTCACGCAGACGTTTTGCGCGCGCGAGGTGGCCGCCCTTCGCGGACACGGTGTCGAGGCTCCCGTGTTTTCGATCAGGAACCCCGGTGAGGAGCCCATCCATCAAGCCTTCCCCAACCTCGGGCCAACGACCTATTTGCCCGCCAAATTTGATGACCTGATTGCCTCCGACGCCAGTTTCCGGCGGGCGGCAAGGAAAGGGCAGGAGTTGTTGAAAGCCCAATGGGGCAGCGAATCCGAAAAGCGACGGATTCATGAAAGTCTCTGGCTGGAGCGGGCCTGTCGCGCCTCAAAAATCCATCACCTCCACACGCATTTTGCGGGGTTGTCGGCACGCACCGCTTTCTGGCTGCGGCGTCAGGGAGGGCCGAATTACAGCGTCACGGCCCATGCGAACGACATCTTTCGCGATGAGCCACCGGAGCGGCTCGCGCAGGTCTTGGGAGAAGCCACATGTGTGGTCACGGTGAGTGACTTCAGTCGCGACTATCTGCTTCGTGAGCACCCCCACCTCGCCGGGAAACTTCATCGTGTTTATAATGGCATCGACATCGCCAGGTTCCGCAAATCGCCGATTCCCGGGGACCGGCCATTGATTGTGAGTGTGGGCCGCGCGATTGAGAAAAAGGGATTTTGTGATGTGATCGAAGCCTGCGGACTTTTGCATGATATCGATTTTGAGTGCGTGATTGTCGGGGGAGGCCCCTTGGAAGAAAACCTCATGTCCCAGACCGAGGCCCTGGGGCTCCAAGGGCGGGTGAAAATCCTTGGAGCGCGGGCCGAGGAGGACATTCGCGAGCTGCTGACCAGGGCGCGGGTTTTTATTCTGCCCTGTGTCACCGGGTCGGATGGAGCGATGGACAATCTTCCCACGGTGATCATGGAAGCCATGGCATCGGGAATCCCTGTCATTTCCACGCCCCTGGCAGGCATTCCCGAAATGGTCAAGGATGGCACGACCGGGTTTCTTGTGCCCGAGCGCCAGCCTGCGCAACTCGCCGACAAGCTCCGTCGGTTGCTGATGGATCGTGACTTGGCCGCCACCCAAGGAGCTGCGGGCTGGGAGCGCTGCCGGGAACTGTTCGCCATTGAGCGAACGTCGGCGGCACTCCTCGAAATTCTGGAAACCCATGGAGCCCTCCCCGCCCGACCTTGAAATTCCCGCC
>JBBECL010000152.1:0-4529 GCA_040881805.1 Terrimicrobiaceae bacterium
GGTAAGTCCGGTCTCCCGAGAGCGCGGGTCTTCGGCGGAAAACGATTTCCCCGGAGACCCTGCCTGGGGGATGAATCAAGCAGCCTCTTTTTCTTGTTTGCGGCGCAGGATGGGCGGCCGTTTCCCTTCGACGGCCGCGCGGTTGATCGTCACCTCGGCGAGGTCATTGCGGCTGGGGGCGTCATACATGACATCGAGCATGATTTTTTCGATCAGCGAGCGCAGAGCGCGGGCTCCGGTGCCTTTGCGAAGGGATTCGGTGGCGAGAGCCTTGAGGGCATCTTTGGTGAAGAGCAGGTCGATCCCTTCCATGGACATCAACTTGGCGTATTGTTTCACCAAGGCATTTTTGGGTTCGGTGAGCACATTGACCAATTCCTCTTCGGTGAGAGGAGCAAGGTTTGCAGTGACCGGCAGGCGGCCGATGAATTCCGGGATCAGGCCATAGGCCAGGAGATCTTCCGGCTCGACAAGAAGATTGCCCGAACTGGCTTGGGAGGGGTGGTCATGATTATGGAAACCAAGGGTCTTCCCACCCAAGCGGCGTTCGATGATTTTGTCGAGGCCCACAAACGCCCCCCCGCAGATGAAGAGAATGTTTTCCGTGTTGACCTGGATGTATTCTTGTTGGGGGTGTTTTCGACCGCCCTGGGGTGGGACATTGCAAACCGTCCCTTCCAGAATTTTGAGAAGGGCCTGTTGAACCCCCTCCCCTGACACATCGCGCGTGATGCTCACATTTTCCGTGCGGCGGCCGATCTTGTCGATTTCGTCGATGTAGATGATCCCGAGTTCGGCGCGTTTGACATCATAATCCGCATTTTGGAGAAGGCGGAGGATGATGGTTTCCACATCTTCCCCCACGTAGCCGGCCTCGGTGATCGAGGTGGCATCGGCGATGCAAAACGGCACATCAAGGATTTTTGCCAGAGTCCGTGCGAGCAAGGTTTTCCCGGATCCCGTCGGGCCGAGAAGGAGAATGTTGCTTTTTTCAATCTCCACATCCGCGAGGGAATTCGCACCAAGCGTTGGCGTTTTGCCCGGCACCAAAATGCGTTTGAAGTGGTTGTGGACGGCCACGGACAGAACCCGCTTGGCAAGTTCCTGTCCAATCACATGGGCATCCAATTCCCGTTTGATATCCGCGGGTTTGGGGACACGGATGGTGGTCCGGGTCTTGCGGTCTTCGTCCGTGAATTCTTTGTCAAGAATGCCTTTGCAGACGGTGATGCAACTATCGCAAATATAAACGCCGGGACCCGCGATGAGTTTGCGAACTTCCGAGTGACTTTTGCCACAGAAAGAACACATCGTGAGGTTGCTCGCGCGCGCCATGGGAAAATGATTACACCAATCTCAAGGAAAACGAAAGCCTTTACGCGGGCAAAGACTTGGTGACATGCCCGACATCAGGCCTCCGAGGATTTCTGACTGTCGCTTGACTTTGCGGGTTCCGCCACTTTGAGATCTTTACGGGATTCCACGACCTGATCCACCAGCCCGTAATCGCAGGCTTCTTTGGCGCTCATGTAATAATCACGATCCGCGTCGCGCTCGACCTGCTCGACCGGCTTTCCGGTGTGCTCGGAGAGAATGCGATTCAGGCGCTTCTTGAGCTTGAACATAAATTCCACCTGACGCTCCACATCACTGGCCTGGCCCTGGGCTCCGCCGGAAACCTGGTGAATCATGATGTCAGAGTTCGGCAGCGCAAACCGTTTGCCCTTCGTTCCCGCCGAGAGGAGCACAGCGCCCATGCTGGCGGCAATTCCCATGCAGTAGGTGTTCACATCGCAGGTCACAAATTGCATGGTGTCGTAGATCGCAAGCCCGGCCGTGACCGATCCGCCAGGGGAATTGATGTAGATGCTGATGTCTTTTTTGGAGTCCTCCATCTGAAGGAAAAGCAACTGAGCGATCACGATGTTGGCGATGTGGTCATCGATCGGTGTTCCGATGAAAATGATGCGGTCTTTGAGCAGCCGGGAGTAGATATCGTAGGCACGTTCGCCACGTCCGGTTTGCTCGATGACTGTCGGGATGAGATAGGAATTTTGCATAGGTGAGTTGTTGGCAGGATTAAGAAACGGAATTGACGGTAACCTTGTCCGCGAGCAAATCAAGTGCCTTGCGGGCAAGAACCTGTTCGCGAAGCCCATCAATGCCGCCCTTCTTTTTCAAGTCGGTGACAAATTTTTTGACCGGGATCTCGTAGCGCTGGGCCAGTTCGAGGATCAGGCTTGTGAGATCGGTCTCCGTGGCTTCCAGCTTTTCTTTTTCTGCGACACGCTGAAGGAGGAAGTTGGTGCGCACGCGGTCACGTGCCCCTCTTTGTGCGGCACCGATCAGTTCATCCTGATGATTTTGAATCTCGTCGTCACTGATTCCACGCATCTGGTTTTCGCGGACAATTTCCTGAAGAATGCCCCGGGTCTCCCCGGCCACAAAAGATTCCGGCAATTCGCAATCCACTTTCGAACTCAAAAAGTTGATGGCCGCCTGGCGCTTTTCGGCGTTGAAGGTGTAATCCGCACTGGACTCAAGACGCTCCCGAATTTTTTTTATCAGCTCCTCGACGGTGGAGCCGGGATCAATTTTGTCAGCGAGGGCATCATCCAAGGGAGGGATGTTTTTGGCATTGATGGCGTGCAGAGTGACCGCGTATTCCAAAGTTTTGCCACGCAGCGGCTCGAAGGCAAAGTCCTCGGGGAGCGTGAGAGGAAAGGTTTTTTCTCCTCCCACTTCGAGACCCGCGATGCTGGCACTGAATCCCGGAGCGAGCACGTCTTCCGAGAGAAGCAGCCACGCGTTGCGTTTACCGCAGACTTGGGGGGGTGTTTCCGGAACGGCTTCTGAAAGCGGTTTCCCGTCCAAGGTGGCGGCGTAGCTGGCAACAGCAAAATCCCCCATGGCGACGGGACGTCCTTCCACGGGATCAAATGTCGAGTGGGGTTCTTTGATGCGATCCAAAAATGTGGCGACATCTTCCTCTGTCACCGGCTTGCGAGTGACATCAGCGGTGATGATGGAGTAGTCGGGCAACTCAAATTCCGGCTCTGTGATCACCGTGGCCTCGAAACGCAGGGTGTCATCCGAAGCGATATTTGGCCCGTTCACATCCGTCACGGAAAGCACACGCAATTTTTTTTCTTTGATGGCCTCGGACAGTGACTCGCGAACAAGCTTGGTGCCCAATTCTTCGAGGATGTTTTTGGCGAAGCGGGTTTCGATGAGGGAGCGGGGAGCCTTGCCGGGGCGGTATCCGGGGACTTTGGCATGACGTTGGAATTCGTTGGTGAGCGTTTCCCGCTCGCGGTGCACGCGGTCGGCAGGAACTTCGACGCGGAGGGTGGAGACACAGTTGGGTTTGGATTCGACGACAATATTCATGGGCAGTCGGATAGCAAAGCACAGCATCCGCGCCGGGACAATGAGCGATTTTTCCGACGCCGCAAAAAAATGCTATTTTTTGGCGAGCGAGAAGTAGGGGATCAACTCGACCGTGTTGCGGTAGGGGTCAAAGAAGGGATCTCCCAGCAGCTCGGAAAAAAGCTGGGGATCAACCACGGCTTGGAATCCCCCCAGGCTGGCGTCAGCTCGGGGGATATTACCATCTTTGAGCGCCAGAGCCGCGGCTCCCAGAAGCCAGAGGTCGGCCTGATTTTTGATCCCGACAGCCGCATAACTGGCCACCATGGCGCGGACCTCCGCGTCCCGTCCTGCTTGAAGTTTGAAAATCATCAGGAGGTTGGACATGCCAACGCTGCCGGGATCTTCCTTGGACGCTTCCTCCAAATCCATGATCGCACCCGCCAAATCTCCTTTTTTTCGCAGGACGCGGGCCCGCAAGAATCGATCATATGGAATGCTTCCCGGCAGCGAAATGACTTGCGAATACGACGCCAAGGCACTTTCAAGCTCACCACGTTGTTCCTGACTCCATCCCAAATGACGCCATCCCTCAAGATCCGCGGGATCCAATTCGAGAATGGATTTCGAAATGCTTTTGATTTGCTGCCAATCCTGGCGGGCGATGGGATCCGCCAATGTGGCCCGAAGTTCTTGAATTTGTGATTGGCGGATCTGTTCTGGAGAGGGGGGTGGCGTGGGAGTTGGCTTCGGGGTTGGTTTGGCGACAATGGTATCAGCTGGCTTTTCGTCGTAATTCCAAAAAAGAAGCGTCAGTCCAACCGCGGTGACCACCACGCCCGCCATGGAGGCAATGGTCAGAGCCCTGGCGCCTTTGTAGCGTGCATCTTCAAAATCCCAAAAAGCCATGGCTTAATCTCGGACGTGTTGGCGCGGGGAGTCCATGGAAATCAGACTCCGGTTGCGAGTGCAGCCGCAATGGCTCCCCATGCGGCAAAGACGATCAAACCGATGGCCCCACAACAGAGAATCCACGGCAAAAAAACGGCGCAGGCGGCACGAAGGTAATCGGTTTTCTGCGCTTCTTTGATGGCGATCACATAAACAACCGGACCCCAGATGAAGGCCAGAAGGATGCCGAGCAAAGGCACCACATAAAG
>JBBECL010000153.1:0-4504 GCA_040881805.1 Terrimicrobiaceae bacterium
CCGAAGTCCATTTGAGCCGAGCCGCCGCCATGGTTCGGGAAAAGCAGATCAAATCTTGGAAATCCGCTCGCACGATTCGGACCTCTCTCCTCGGACTTCCTGAGTAGCTCAGTGGTAGAGTCCCGGCTCGCCGGGATTAAATCACGACGCTTGCGCCCCGGCCTGCCGGGGTTGGTCGTAGGTTCGAGCCCTACCTCAGGAGCCATTCGAGGTGCCATGTTCTGGGTTTACATTCTGCAAAATCCCGAGGGAAAATTCTACACCGGGCACACCAGCGACCTCGACCTGCGTTTATTCAGTCATAATCGCACGGACAAAGTAGCGGGCAAACACACGCGTAAGAACGGCCCGTGGTTGCTTGTCTGGTCCGAAGTCCATTTGAGCCGAGCCGCCGCCATGGTTCGGGAAAAGCAGATCAAATCGACAATGCCCCAGTGGTGGCCCCGGGCAGCGTGAGCAACGGCCCCGGACTCAAGCAAATCAATCACCAAGCGGCAGGCGGAGAGCTGGTTTTCGGGATCACTGTCCCCCCAGGAAGGTATCGCCCCGATGAACTCGTCGGCTCCATAATTAGTTTCTGAAAAAAAACCAGCCTGATCGCAGAGGTTCGGGTAATCTTTGGCCGGACAGTAGTGCTCCACCTCCTCGGCTTGCAGTTCATGGATCACATCGTTGTTTCCGACATGATCGATGTACCCATGGGAGTTGATGAGCACGACTTTTGAGAACTTCTCGAGTTCGCCGCATCCTTTAGAAAACCACCTCCATCGGTTCCAGCCAAAAGCAGGCCTGGGGGATTTATGTCTTGGGCGGCGCGGGAACGAGTATTTCCAGATCGTATCGCGGAGCGGTGGCGAACAGACGCTGAATGTCGCCAGGGGTCGGTTCAACCGTCGGGCATTCGTGGGTGGCGAGCGGTGTGCCGACTTCGGCAAAAAATTTCTCCAGACCTGCCGGGGTAACAACGACAATCATGCGTCCGGGTTGGTCGCCAATGTTCTTGAAGGTGTGCGGCACGTCCCGCTTGCCATACAGCGTTGCTCCCGCTGCCGCACGAATCGACTGTCCGCCAATGGTGAACTCGAATTCCCCTTCGATCACATGGAATACCTCGTCCTCGCGATGATGCACATGAGGCGGCGGACCGTGGTCCGGAGGGATGACAAACTCGAACATGGCAAATGCGCCGCCGCTTTCCTCGCCGGTGACCAAGAAACGGTAGCGGTCACCAACCACGGAAAAGATGCGGTTGGATGAATCATCGGTGGGGATCGTCTTCATTGCGGAGGATGGCTGACTCATAACAGGCTGGATCATATAGCAAGCTGTGGATGGAGAGAAACAGGCAAACTTTCTCAAATGTGGGGTGCGCGCGAAGGAGGGAATCTATGGTTCTCTCCAAGTGGCGTTTGCAAGGCGGAAAAAATGCTCCCGGATCGCTGTGTCTGCACCCTGCCTTCATGAACTTCAGCCATCGCTTGAGAGAAACTCCCAGCGAGCGTAGAGCTTCGTCACGTGGCGTTTTTCCTGCTCCAGTTCGGTGAGGAGGGCGGGGGCCTCCGCGGCGCGGGCGACAAAAAAATCTGGATCAGCGAGAAGGTTCTCAATCTTGGAAGCGCGCTGTTCGGCATCCAGAATGGTGGCCTCCATTCCTTCGAGTTCGCGTTGCTCTTTGTAGCTGAGCTTGCGGGAGCGGGGTGGTGCCGCGGTTGGTCCCGCAGGGAGTTGGAGAGAAGGTTGGACAGCAGACATCCCGGCAGCCATGGGGCGGGTCGTCTTTTTTTCCAAATAATAAGCGTAGTTCCCGGCTTGGACGACAACTTCAGATTCCTCGAATGCCACGATCTGGTCGCAAATGCGATCCAGAAAATAGCGGTCATGACTGACCACAATCACGCTGCCATCAAAATCAGCAAGAGCCTCTTCCAACATGCGAAGACTCTGCAAATCCAGATCGTTGGTGGGTTCATCAAGGACGATCACATTGCCACCCCGGCAGAGGACTTTTGCCAGCATCAGGCGCGCGCGTTCGCCACCGGAAAGTTTGTCCACGCGTTCGTTCACGCGGGAGTCTTCAAACAGAAACCGTCGAAGATAGGCACGGGCGGAAAGCACCTGGCTCCCAAATTTGACGATCTCTCCCGAGGTGGCCACTTCCTGCATCACAGTCCCTGTGCCATCAAGTTGCATGCGGGCTTGGTCGATGTAGTTAAACACCACCCGTTTTCCGATCTCCGCTTTCCCCGCATCCGGGCTTCTTTCCCCAAGGCAGATTTTAAGCAGCGTCGTTTTGCCGGATCCATTGCGTCCCACAATCCCCGTGCATTCGCCGGGTCGGATGGAAAGGTTCAGATTGTTGAATAGCCAGCGGTCTTCGCCAACCTTTGCCCCGGCCTCCTTCAACTCCACCGCTGTGTTTCCCAGGAGCGGGGGCGGGGGAATGAGGAGGTCCATCTCACGTTCTTCGGGCGGGGCCTCCATGCCTTCAATGGAGTAAAAGGTTTCCAGACGATGACGGGACTTCGAACGTTGTGCCCGGACGCCGGCCCGCACGTATTCCAGTTCGGCGCGAAGAAATCGCTGGCGCCGCCGTTCCCCTTGCTCGGCGATTTGTTGGCGGAGGGCTTTCGATTCCAGGAAGGCCGTATAGTTTCCGGGGTGGGAATACGCTTTGCCATTTGCGATCTCCACGATGCGTGTCGCTATGGTTTCCAAAAAATAGCGGTCATGGGTCACAAACATCAACGCCCCTGGAAAATCCTGAAGAAAATTCTCCAACCAACGAATCGACTCCGAGTCGAGGTGGTTGGTGGGTTCGTCCAGCAAGAGCAGGTCGGGTTGGGAGGCCAGGGCGCGGCAGAGGGCCACCCGACGTTTTTCACCGCCGGAGAGCGGGCCCACGATGGCATCCAGTGGTGGAGCGGCCAAAGCCCGGGCCTCGGACTTGATGCGGGTCTCCAAATCCCAGCCCTCCGCATGTTCGATTTTTTCCAGCAGCTCGGACATTTCTTTGTCCGAGCAGTCGCCGTTTTCATAGCGGTCAATCCAGCCAACCACATCGGATGCTCCCGCCTCGATGTTTTGCAAAACCGTCAAATCGCCATCCAACTCAAATTCTTGGGGGAGATAGCCGGCCCGCAAATTTCGGCGCCTCGAAATTTCTCCGGCATCCGGTTGATTTTCGCCTGCCAGGATCCTCAACAGGCTGGTTTTGCCGCACCCATTGCGACCAACCAGCCCGACCTTTTCGCCGGGGGCCACCGTGAGGGAGACGCCATCCAGCAAAACCTGCCTCCCGTAGGAGAGGCGCAGTTCGGAGGCAGAAACAAGGGATGGAATTTCGGACATGGACCGGTTCGGTTGGGCGAACCGATTATGCTTTGGGCTTCCAGAGCGCGGCGTCCAAAATCGACCACAAGTGCATGATCCATCCCAGCAAGAAGACCCAGAGAACTACCGCCGCGATAAAAAACAGCACCGCCGATAAAAAGCGCCCCTGAATGAGCTGTCCCAACCCCGGGATAAAAAAGCTCGCAAGAGCTGCAATCACGTTTCCACTGCTTCCTTGGCCTGCTGTCATGATAAAATAATAATCGAAGCCATCAAATCTGTCCAGCCGGCACTGATCAGCCCTTCCCATTTGCGTGATCTGTTATAGATTGCGGTATGTCCGAAATTCCACCGCCCGTCGTTCGTCGCAGTTCTCCATGGATCACGTTGTTGGTGATCTTTGTCATATTTATCGCTATCGCAGGCGGCCTGTGGTGGTGGTTCACCCGTCCCATCCAGCCCGTGGTCCTCAGCCCGCAGGAACTCGCCACCGTGGAGCAAAAGGTTGCCGCCATTCAGTCCGCCGACCCGGTCGCCCCCCCGCCTCCTTCCCAGCCACCCGCATCCGCACCAAGCGGTTCTGGAGAACCCAGCTACGAACGTGGCAAGAAGGAGATCGTGCTTACCGAACGCGAAATCAACGGTCTCCTGAATGCGAACACCGACTTGGGCCAATCGATAAGCTTTCAATTGGGGACGGATGTGATCCTGACCAGAATTGAAACCGACTTGGACCCCGATCTGCCGTTCATCGGTGGTCGCACGTTCAAAGCCCGCGCCAAGTTTGTTGTCAGCGAAGGAGGCGGCCAACCCAGTTTCGTGATCGACGACCTCACCGTCTGGGGCATTTCTCTTCCCAATGAATGGTTGGGGGGACTGAAGGGCCGGAATCTCTTTGCTGAAATCCTCGGCTCGGAAACCGACGGAAAACTGCCCGGTGTGGAATCATTCTCCATCCGCCCCGGCCAGATCTCGATCAAATTGAAGGAATGAACCGGTAGGGTTCTTGTTGGGTGTCCGATTGCGCGAGTCTCCGATTGGCTGCTATTTGCGGTGAGAGACGTCGGTGGAATCCCTTCCTGCGGAGTGTTTGCCACGCCGTTTTAATCACCACCCCCTCAAGAATGTTGCCTCAAGAATGTTGCCTTGCACCTGAGGCGGCAATTCTGTGAAT
>JBBECL010000154.1:0-28743 GCA_040881805.1 Terrimicrobiaceae bacterium
TCAATACGAGGTGGGCTCGAGTCCCCCCAGCTTCGATAAACAATTTTTGCGCGATTATTTGGCAGGTCTGGATTGGAACAAAACGCCGCCGGCTCCCGAACTGCCTGCCGAGGTTGTCGCGAAGACCTCGGAGAAGTATTTGGAGGCGCTGCGATTGATTTCCGGTGTTGTGATCCAGCAAGAAAAGTGAGGCGAGATCGGAAATAGGTCCTATAAGTCCCATAGGACCTATAACTCCCATCTCTTCCCTTGGTCGCCTCTTGCACAAGCAGCACCCCGCCCCCATACTACGCATCCTTTTTACAATTCATGAAAAACCAAACGGCCATCACCCCCACACGTTCCGAAGATTTTCCAGAGTGGTATCAGCAGGTCATCCGGGCGGCGGATCTGGCTGAGAATTCCGAGGTGCGGGGGTGCATGGTGATCAAGCCATGGGGCTATGCCATTTGGGAAAACATGCAGGCCGCTCTTGATAAGATGTTCAAAGCAACCGGGCATCGCAACGCTTACTTCCCGCTTTTTATTCCCCTGAGCTACCTGGAAAAAGAGGCGGCGCATGTGGAAGGTTTTGCAAAAGAGTGTGCCGTCGTGACGCATCACCGCTTGGAAGCCCGGGATGGCAAGTTGGTGCCTGCCGGGGAGCTGACGGAACCCCTGGTGATACGCCCCACGTCGGAAACGATTATTGGTGCCGCTTACGCGCGGTGGGTGAAATCATGGAGGGACCTCCCGATCCTTCTCAACCAGTGGGCCAATGTGGTGCGTTGGGAAATGCGGCCCCGTTTGTTTTTGAGGACGGCCGAGTTTTTGTGGCAGGAGGGTCACACCGCGCATGAAACCCGCGAGGAAGCGGAAGTGGAAACCATGAAAATGCTGCGTGTTTACGAAACCTTCGCCCGGGATTTTTTGGCGCTGCCCGTGGTGGTTGGCGAAAAGAGCGAGAGCGAGCGGTTTCCGGGGGCCGTTCGGACGTATTGTATCGAGGCCATCGTGCAGGACCGCAAAGCGATCCAAGCCGGAACCTCCCACTTTTTGGGTCAAAACTTTGCGAAGGCCGCGGACATCAAATTCCAATCCCGCGAAGGATCCCTCGAGCATGCCTGGACCACCAGCTGGGGTGTCAGCACGCGAATGATTGGCACGCTCATCATGGCCCATGGCGACGATGATGGGATCATCCTGCCTCCCAAGATCGCCCCGGCGCACGTGGTCATTCTTCCCATCACTCCCAAAGAGGACACGCGGGAAGCCGTGCTGGAGGCGGCACAAAACCTTGCCGCCCAGCTCCGGGAGCAGTCCTTTGCGGGGGCTCCTGTCCTGGTCGAAGTGGACACCCGCGATTTGGGGGGTGGGGTCAAAAGTTGGGAGTGGATCAAAAAAGGCCTTCCGATTCGCATCGAGATTGGTCCGCGCGATCTGGAGCAGGGCACGGTGGCATTGTCCCGTCGCGATCAGCCTCCGAAGTCCAAAACCTTTTTGCCAATGACGGAATGCGTCAGCGCGGTCGGTTCGCTACTGGCCGAAATCCAAGAAGCGCTCTTGGCCCGGGCTGAGGCATTCCTTGCGGAACACCGGCGACCGATTGACACCAAGGAAGAATTTTACACATATTTCACAGCTCAAAATTCCCAAAAACCTGAATTGCACGGAGGGTTTGCCCTCACGCATTGGGATGGGAGCCCGGAGGTCGAGGAGCAAATCAAAAACGATCTCAAAGTCACGATTCGCTGCATTCCGTTTGACGAAAATCCCGAGCCCGGGGTCTGCCCCTTCAGCGGACGTCCGAGCCGTCAGAGAGTGGTCTGGGCAAAATCCTACTGATCACCGTCCGCTTTCGCGAATCGCGGATTCCACAAAGCCGAGCAGTTCGGCGTAGTTGGCGTCCAAGTCCTCGATGGGGCAGGGGATTCGCTGCGTCCAATTTCCCCGATCCACCAACCCGGGGGTGTTGAAGCGGTCTGTGTTTCCGAGCAGGTCACTGATCATATGAATCGCCAACCACGAATTGCTGAGAAAAAGTCCGCGCAGAAAAATTTTGTGGATCTCGGGTGTGAATGCGGCGGGGAGGGAGACTTCGGGTTGACCACAAAAGTCCATAAATTCCCATTGCGAGTGAATTGCGGCGGCTTGCTTTTCGGTATCTTGGGCCTTGGCAAACAGGTCCTCCCAAAACGAGCGGATGGGCGGGTGATCATGTGTGGCAAACGTGGCGAGGCTCAGGCGGGGATATTCGATGCCGGGTTGAAGGCGATCCCAGGCTCTTTCCCACTGCGGGATTTTGAATCCGGGAACTTCGAGGGCGGCAAGGCACGGGCGGACATAGGGGGCCACGTCGCCAAGGTCTTCGGCGAGAAGCTTGTGCGGACCCGTTTCTTCAAGAAACATTTCGAAGACCATTTCCCCATGACGCCGATTGTGTTCGCGGTGCTCCTCCGTCGAATCATCAAAATCCACAAACCCCGGTAGAGGCCCGCCCGTGATCGTGGCGGCTTCCTCGGGCGTCAACAGCGTGAAGCGCGCATTGTCCTGCGGCTTCCAGGGAAAACTATAAATCCGAAAAAATCCCAGGGCATGGTCCACCCGGAGGAGGTGGAAAATTTCCAAAGTTGAACGAAGGCGCTGACGCCACCAGGCAAAGTTGTCCCCGGCCATGGCCCTCCAATCATACAGAGGAAATCCCCAATTTTGTCCCCACGCCTCGGTGAAGGGATCGGCTTTGAAAACTTTTTCGGGAGGTGCACCGCAGGAACGAGTGAGGTCAAAGATCGCCGGGTTTTGCCAGACATCCGTGCTGTGCATGCTCACCCCGACCGGCACATCCCCGATGAGCAGAACCCCTTGTTTGTCAGAAAATTTGCGAATGGCCACCCACTGCGATCTCGCCACCCATTGGACATAGGCCCGGAATTGCATGCGATCTTGAAAGGCTTTTTGATCATTCGCCGCAAGGCCGGTGATCCACTCCATGGCTCCTGCCGGGGTTTGGTGCTCTGGCGGCCACTGAGAAAAGTTTTCTTCTCCCTGATTCCAATCGATCAGTGCGCGGTGCAGGGCATAATCTGCGAGCCAGAACGCCTGTTCTTTTTGAAATTTCAAAAAAGCCCGCTTCCTTGCACTTTGCGGCGGACGGGTCGAAAAGGCTTGGTAGGCCGCCTCCAAGAGGGCCTGCTTCAGGGACTTCACCAACTCATAATTGACGCGATCCGGGTCCGGGTCGATGGGCAACTCCGCACAGATTTTTGCAAAAGCCGCCTCCTCCAAATCGGGGAGATCCGCCGGGGATGTGGCAATCGTGAGTGGATCCAATGCCATGGCGCTGAGTAGGTTATACGGGCTATTGTCATTTCCTGACTCATTAACAGGCAGAATTTGAACCGCACCAAAGCCGTGTTTGGCCGCCCAGCTCACAAATGCGCGAAGGGCGCGTGTGTCCCCAATCCCCAAATCCCCTTGGCAGCGCAGAGAGAACACCGGTATCAATATTCCTGCCACTTTGCGATCCGGTCCGTATTCCATGCCATTGGGTGATAGCGGGTGGGTCCGCTGAGGGCAATCCTGTGTTTTTCAGGAATCGTTCTTGCGGAGGTCACGGATTTCGTAAATACTTTTCAGTTCAACTTTATCCGACTATGAGCATCATTGACAAAATCCAAGCCGAGCAAATCAAGACCGACCGACCAGCTTTCCGGGTTGGGGATACTGTCAAAGTCCACACCCGCGTGATCGAAGGCGAGAAAGAGCGGATCCAAGTTTATGCCGGGATCGTCATTGGTCGCAAAGGCACCGGCCTGAATTCCAATTTCACGGTTCGTCGTGTCAGCTACGGGGAAGGTGTCGAACGGGTGTTCCCGCTGCACTCCCCTCGTATCGCAAAAATTGAAGTGGACCGTCAGGGCTCGGTTCGCCGTTCCAAGCTCAACTACCTCCGTCTCCGCAAGGGCAAATCCGCAACCGCTGTCAAAGAGCGTTCCGACCGGGCGTCCTGATTTTTTCCTGATCTGCAAGCGGTCCTGGCAAACCCACAGGCTTCGAGTGGGTGTCCCCTGTGCCTGCGGACCCTCACCCCGATTGCTGATTCATGGAATCTCAATGTTCCTTCGCCCACGAGGAGACGTTTTGGGGCGCTGGATCTTTGCGGGTAGCAGGCATCGATGAAGCCGGGCGCGGTCCGCTTGCCGGTCCCGTGGTGGCGGCGGCTGTGATTTTTGTGGAGCGGCTGCCCGTTCCGGGTCTGGATGACTCCAAAAAGCTGACTGCAGCCCGGCGCAACCAACTTTACGGATTTCTGACGAATCAGCCCGGCATAGAATGGGCGGTTGCGGTGTTGGATTCGGCCGAGATCGACCGCTTGAACATTCTTGCTGCAACCCATGTGGCCATGGCGCAGGCCGTTGCCAAATTATCCGCGGTGGATCACGCTTTGGTGGATGGCCTGCCGGTGAAGGGACTGCCTGTGCCGCACACGGCGTTGGTGCGCGGGGATGCGTTCAGCCTGTCCATCGCCGCCGCGAGTGTGATCGCGAAGGTCACGCGGGATCAACTGATGCAGCAATGCCACGCCCTTTACCCCCAATATGGATTTGACCGACACAAAGGCTATCCCACCGCGGATCATCTTGCTAAGCTCACAACTCATGGGCCGAGTCCTATCCATCGTCACTCGTTTTCTCCGGTGGCCAACTGCCTCCCCGGTCTCCTCTGAAGCCCCCCACTTGGCGCTCGGTCGATGGGGCGAAGACCAGGCCGCCAAGTTTCTTAAAAATGCAGGCTACAAAATCCTTCGCCGGAATTTTCGGGGGCCGCATGGGGGCGAGGTGGACATTGTCTGCCGAGAGGGAGAGATTCTGGTTTTTGTTGAGGTCAAAACCCGGACGGATGAACAATTTGGCAGTCCCTCCAAGGCGGTGAACCGAAAAAAGCAGCGCCTCATCGTCAAAGCGGCCATGGTCTGGCTGCGCATGCTCGACATGCCGGACATCGCGTTTCGGTTTGATATTATCGAAGTGTTGGACGATGACCCCCCGGAGATTCGTCATATCGAAAGCGCCTTCAGGTTGCCTCATCCTTTCCATTACTGAATTTCTGCGGTATATCCAACACCCATGCGCATACTCTCCGGCATTCAGCCCTCAGGGACTCTTCATCTCGGCAACTACTTCGGGATGATGAAGCCCGCCATCGACCTCCAAGACAAAGGCGAGGCCCTCTATTTTATCGCCGACCTGCACGCCCTGACCACCGTCCATAATGCCGCGGCGCTTGCTGCCAATATCCGCGAAGTCGCCATCGACTTTCTGGCCTGCGGCTTGGATCCGGCCAAAGCCTGCTTTTTCCGGCAATCCGAAGTGCCGGCCGTCACCGAGTTGGCATGGATTTTGAGCACCTTGACGCCCATGGGTCTGCTGGAACGGTGTCATTCCTACAAAGACAAAACCTCCAAGGGACTCGCGCCGACGCACGGGCTGTTTGCGTATCCCGTGCTCATGGCCGCCGACATCCTCATCTACGAAAGTGATCTGGTGCCGGTCGGAAAAGACCAGAAGCAACATCTTGAGGTCACCCGTGACCTCGTCATCAAATTCAACGAAAAATTCGGTGAGGTCCTCAAAATGCCCGAAGCCAGCATTCAGGAATCGACGGCCGTGGTGCCGGGAACGGATGGGGCCAAGATGAGCAAAAGTTATCACAACACCATCGGCCTGTTTGAGGAAGAGAAGGCCATGCGCAAAAAATTCATGGGCCTTAAAACGGACTCGACGCCTGTGGAATCCCCCAAGGACACCGAGAATTCCACCATCCTCAGCCTTTACAAATTAGTGGCCAGTCCGGCGGACTATGCCGTCATGGAATCGGATTTCCGGGCCGGGGGGTTCGGCTATGGGGACTTCAAAAAGCGGTTGTTCGAAGCCGTGTGGACGCACTTTGCCCCCATGAGGACCCGCCGGGAGGCTCTTCTTGCAGACCCGGATTACGTTTCGGATGTGCTTCATTCCTCAGCCCAAAAAGCCGGCGAAATCGCAGAAAAAACCATGGCCAAAGTTCGCGCAGCCGTGGGTTTGACGAATGGTTCCCATCGCCTTGCGCGCTGATCAACCCCCGACGAATCCCTTGTCCACCGATCCGTCTCCCCCCTCGCGAACGTTCAACGTCCTTTTGTTGAACTCGATGAAGTTTATGGGTGGTGGCGAGACGTGGATGTTGGGAATGGCCGGGCACCTGGCGGCTCGGGGTCATCACCCTTTCCTCACGGCCCGCCCCAAAACCATGTTGCTGAAGCTCGCCCGGGAATCCGGCCTTCCGGCCTTCCCGCTCTGGATCTCAGGCGACCTGAACCCCATCCTCCTATGGCGCCTGGCCTCAATGATCCGCGACAACAACATTGACCTCGTCATTGCCAACACCGCCCGCGATATCCGCATCGCGGGGCTGGTGACCCACTTCCAGAAAGGCGTGTCCGTGGTTGGCCTCCACCAAGTCGATCTCCCCATCAAAAACAAATGGAACTACCGGCTGACTTTCAAAACTTTTGCGGATGCCATTGTTGTCAATTCCCGATCCACCAAACGCACGTTGTTGGAAAATAACCCGTGGTTGCCACAAAACAAAATCCGTGTGGTGCCACACGGCATTGACACGTCCAAATACCAATCGGGAAATCCCGAGGCCCTCCGCGCGGAGTTGGGTCTTCCCTCCGACGCTTTTGTGATTGGTTTTGTGGGGCGGCTTTCGGGCCAAAAGGGCGTCTCGGTTCTCCTGGCCGCCATCGAGCAACTGGCCCGCCAGGATCGCACCCTCCACTTTGTGATTGCCGGCATTGGCACGCTCGAAAAAAAGGTCATCGATTTCGTGAAGTCCTCCGGATTGGGAGATGTGGTTCACTTCCTCGGCTTTCGCGATGATGTTCCGGCGTTGATGCAAATGTTCGACCTGCTTGTTGTTCCGTCGCTTTGGGAAGGGTTCGGGCTGGTTCTGATTGAAGCCATGTCGGCGGGCGTCCCTTGCATTGCGTCAAACGTAAGCAGCATTCCCGAGATCTTGGAGGATGGCGAAAATGGCCTCCTTGTCCCGCCGGGGGATGTGGAAGCCCTCGTCCGGGCCGTCCTTCGACTCCACGCCGATCCCGCCCTCGGCAAACTTTTGGGTAATGCGGGAAAAGAGACCGTCGATGAGAAATTCACCATCGATCGGATGATGACCGGCTATGAAGAACTTTTTGGGTCGCTGGTCGCTCGCAAAGAAAAAAAGATGTGATCGCGACCACCGGGACCGCTGGCGTCCCGCCGGCTTCCTTTTTCTTTTTTTCTTGGTGAGACCCACCGTTCAACAATGGCCCTTGGGTCCCGCAATTTCGATCTGACGCATCAGCCCCTCCAAAAACGTGCCTGCCGAAAAATGAGTCTCCACCCATTGACGCCCAAGCGCGGCGCGAGTCCGGGCCTCCGCAGGATCGCAAAAAATCTCCCTCAATCCCTGTTCCCAAGCGTCAACATCCCCGGCAGGAAGCACCCAACCCGTGCGACCGGGCTCGACCGTCTCGGGCAGCCCCCCGGCATCGGAAACCGCCACCGGGGTTCCCAGCACCAAGCCTTCCAACTGGGCCAGGCCCAAGGGTTCGCCAAGCGAAGGCATGATCACCACATCCGCTCGCGCCAGCAACGGCGCCACGGGAATCATCAGCCCCGCAAAAATCACATTCTCCGCGATCCCAAGGTGTGAGGCTTGGGCTTTCAAGTCAGCTTCCTTGGATCCCGCGCCGGCTATCACATAACGCAATTGCGGAAAATCCCCCGCCAGCCGGGCCACCGCCGCAAGAGCCACCCGATGACCCTTCTCGGAGCGCAACATCGCAGCGTGCGCAATCACGGGAAAGCGATCAGCCAAGAGGTTTTTGAGGAATTCGGGCAAAGGGCTTTTGGCTTCGTGTTTGAGGTCCTCGAGTGGAATGAGGGGACGCAGGACGGCCACCTTGGCGGGTTGGATTTTTGGGTTTCCCAGAATCTGTCTCCGCAAAAAATCGCTGGGTACAAGGGTTCGATCCGCCAACACATTGTAGCTGAAGGCGCGAGGGATCCCCGGCTGATACGTGCGCATGCGCAGAACAGTGGGGCGGGGGCTCACCAGCCTTGCAGCCACGGCCAGCCCGTTAAAATCGTGACCACTATGACCAATCCCCACCCCAATCCGATGACGAATGATCAACCGCCGCAACGTCCACAGGCTGGGAGGATCGAAGCTGTTGCGAAACGAAACCGGATGCCAGGGCGTCCCCCGCCGTCGAGCCTCCTCCGCGATTTTTGATCGGGGATCACAAGCCAGAAGACACACGTGCCCGGCACCCTGAAGAGCTGCCATCTGCAAAAGAATTTGGTGTTCCTGGCCGCCGAAATTCGGCGAGCTTTCGCAAAATAGAAAATTCAAAAGCAAATTATGTCGAGTCCTCGGGGCTTTCTCAACTCAAATCCAAGGAACGATGACGTGGTCGGGATGGCGGTCCCCCGCCGTCCGTCGCATGAAGAAAAAAATTTGGCGGTCTGGGGACTGACTGGCCCTACCCGGGGCACACCGTTCAACTTATAAACCGCAGTTGAAGACGGTTTTGGGCATTTGCGGTCACGGGAGAGGTTTGGGGATAAAAAAGTGTTGGAGTGCCTGGAGGAGTGTGGGGGTGGGGAGGCCGATGACGTTTTGGAGGCAGCCCTGGACGTTTGCGATCAGGTCGCCTTGATCTTCCTGGGCGGAATAGGCGCCGGCTTTGTCGAGGGGTTGGATGCGGGCCAGGTAGGCGGGGATGTTGATTTCGGGGAGCGGGCGGAATAGCACGTTTGTGACTTCCACCCAGTCATGGCATTGATTGGTGGAGGCCCTGACCAGGCAAACACCGGTGAGGACGTGGTGGGAGCGTCCTGCCAGGGCGTGAAGCATTCGGGAGGCGTGGGCGAGGTCTTTTGGTTTTCCAAACACGGTCTCTTCCATGACAACGATGGTGTCGGCACCGATCACGATGGCATCAGGCTCTGACGCCGCCACGGCCAGCGCTTTCCTTTTCGCATTGGCGGCGCAGAGGTCGTTCGGGGAAAGGTGACCGGGTTCGAGTTCCTCGACGTCTGGCGCAATGATCCGGAACGAAATACCGGCTTCTTCAAGCAGGGACCTCCTTCTTGGGGAGGTGGATGCCAGAATCACATCGATCACGAGAGATGGATCGTTCCGCAGCCGCTTTAAAACTGATCGCTATTTTCCGTGAGGCCGGTGTCGCGGCGGATGCTTTCGAGCTGTTTTTTCATCCTGCGGGATGAGCTCGGGCGGTTGCGAACATTGACGACGACACTATAGACCACGGGGGCCAGTGCGGCGGCTCCGGCTATCAAGCAGGCAATGGCTGCTTGGTGACGGGTGGTGCGGCCGAGGCGGTCTCCGAGAAGGATACCCACGCCAAAGCCCATGGCGGCTTGGGAGAAGGCGATGATTCCGGTCACGGGGAGATTGTCTCCGAATTTGTTGATGGAAAGCTGGGACATAATGACCATTGTCAATACCCCTCATTCCAGCCATTTTCAACTGAAATGGAACGTTCACTTGGAATCGATCTTGGCGAAGCGAGGGTTGGGGTCGCCATCAGCGATGAATTGGGCATGTTGGCGCACCCGCTGGAGACCATCAAAGTGGCACAAACTTCGCCTGCAAAGCGGATTGCCGAGATTGTGGATGACCGCAAAATTGCCCATGTGATCGTTGGCATTGCCAAAAATATGGACGGTTCCAGCGGGCCTGCGGCGGAGAAAGCCCGCGATTTTATTGCGGTGCTCAAGGAATCGGTGGGTTGTCCCGTCATTGCCTGGGATGAGCGTCTGAGCACCGTCCAAGCCCGCCGGGGAATGCGGGAAGCGGGTCGATCTGAAAAGCAGCAGCGGGAAGTCATCGATCAAGCCGCGGCCGCCGTCATCCTCCAAAGTTGGCTGGATTCCCGGGCATGCGTCTGAAGTTGATTGTGGCTTACGATGGCTCGTCCTTCGCGGGGTGGCAGAGTCAGAGAGGCGGCGGTTCCATCCAGGATGCACTCGAGGTGGCCGTTCAAGCCGTCACGGGTGGGCCGGTTCGGGTTCACGGTTCCGGGCGAACCGACGCCGGTGTCCATGCGGTGGGACAATGTTGTCATATTGATGTCACAAACACGCGAATGACGCCGGATAACTGGATTCATGCGCTGAACACCAAGCTGCCGCATCAAATTCGGATCCTCAGCGCGGAAAGTGTTGACGATGGATTTCACGCCCGGTTCTCCGCCACTGGCAAAATGTATCGTTATCATGTGTATTGTGGGGCCGTGCTCCCGCCCATGGAATATCAGCGGGCGTGGCTGGTCCGCGAGCCCATGGATTTGAGCCGTGTGAAGCAGGCCGGTTCCCAGTTTGTGGGACGTCATGATTTTGCCGGATTTTCTGCCAATCGTGGTGGGCCGGTTATCGACAGTCACCGCACGATCCGAAAGCTCACGGTGACAACCCGGGGACGGAGTTTGTATTTTTCCGTGGTGGGAGATGGTTTCCTTTACAAGATGGTCCGTATGATTGCCGGCGCGCTGGTGGATTGCGGGCGCGGGGTTCTGGAGCCTGAAAAAATTCAAGCCATCCTTGATGGGACCGCCAAAAAGTCGAATCAGGTGGCTCCTGCGGGGGGACTCACCCTTGTGAAAGTTCTTTACGGACCGCCTTCAGGTCACACGTAATTCGAGCGGATCTGGTGCTTCAGAATCAGGTGAAGAAGAAGCAGCAGGCCCAGGCTGGTGAGGAGAAGGACGCCGCTGTTGAAGGCAATGATGCCCGTGCGGAACCCGAAGTATTCTTTGGTGGGACCAAAAAAGACATTCAGATGTCGGGACTCGCGGTAGTCGCTTTGTTCCATTTCCGCTTTGGAAATGAGGTCCGTGATTTTCTGGTTCACGTAAAGCTGCTCGGCGGTCACGCCCGGCTGGTTCTTGAAACGTGTGCGATCGAGGGCTTTGCCATCCAGGACCGCATCGACGCGGGAGAACATATTGTCCAACGTGCGGGCGTCGCCGGCTTGAAGGCCGGAGGTGATGGCCAGCAGGTCCTTCAAGTCCTCCAGGCGTTCGCGGGTGGCATCATCCAATTCCCGGTTGGCTGCCAGTTTGGCAATATCCGCTTGGATTCGTTCCTGGCGTGAGGTGAGGGGGTTTTTTTTGGCCTGTGCATAAACGAGGGCCTCGTAAGACCACCGCATGGGAATCAGTTCGCAAATAAATGGCACTTGAAGCTCGCTGCGTTCCTCGGGAGGCTGGCCGGGGTGGGACGAGGTCCATTGTTGGAGCGTGTAAACAAAATCGAGATTGCGGTTCATCTCCTCATATTCGATCAGGGCGCCAGCGAGGATGATCTGCGGGATGAGGACGACGGGAATGATGAGCACGGCCGTCTTGCTTTCATTGACAAGCGAGGAAACCACCAGCCCGATGGCAAAACCACTGATTGTGGTCAAAAGCATGGCCCAAAAAACCACCCAGAAGACACCCCTCACTTCCAAGATCGCGTTGCCCACGACCGTGTAGAGGGCGCACTGGATGATGGCAAACACGGCGAGCGTCAGACTTTTCCCGAAGACATAATAAATCAGACGAAGGTTCAGGTTTCGCTCTCGAAAAAGCACCGGTTTGTCGCGGGTGATATCATCCACGCTGTTGGTGAGTCCAAGAAACATGGCCACGACCAAGGAGAGAAAGAGGTAGGTGGGGATGTGAAAGGCGCTGGCAAAGTCGTAGGTTTCCTCCTTCGAGTAGCGCAGCACAAACCCGATGAGGAAGGCCAGAACCGGGGCGGCGAGGAGGGTGATGAGCAGGTTGGCGCGATTCCGCAATTTGCTGACAAAGGCCCGGAGAATTACCACGCGGAGTTGTTGCCATTCATCCCCCCATCGCCAGGGATCTTTCCGTCGCGAGGCGGAAGGCAAAGCCGCCGGAATTTCCTTGGGCTGGGGGGAGGACTGCACGTCCTTCAGCAGGCGGTAGGCCTCATATTTGTCCCGCCAGTAATCGGGGGGAAACCGCCGGGCCGGCACAAGTTGGCCACGGTTGTTTTCCTCGAAAATGATGTCCCCCGAAAGATCACGAAGGGGCGTTTCCAACACGTCAAAAATAAACTCCGGGCGTGTCGCGCCACAGGCTTCACACCCCCCCAGCTCCGTTCCGAAGTGTTGTTGGTGTTCCGCCTCGGCAAAGTATTTGAGCATCTCGGCGGGCGTTCCAAAAAACACGAGTTTCCCGCCACGATCCAAAAGAACCGCCTTGTGAAACATCTGGAAAATTTTGGATGTGGGCTGGTGAATCGTCACCATCACAATTTTGTTGTGAGAGAGCCCCCGGATGATTTCGATGACGTGTTCCGAGTCTTTGGAAGAGAGTCCGCTGGTGGGTTCGTCGAAGAGGTAAATGTCGGCCGATCCAATCATGTCCAACCCGATGTTCAGGCGTTTGCGCTCGCCGCCGGACAGGGTTTTGCGGTGCACCGGGCCCACCACATAACTGCGGCGCTCATTCAGGCCGAGCTCCGCCAACTTTCCGTCGATGCGGCGTGAGCGCTCGCGTCCCGAGAGATACGGGGCACGAAGGGCTGCGGCATATGACAAATTTTCTTCGATGGTGAGGTGTTCATCGAAGGCGTCCTCCTGGGGGATGTAGGTGACGTAGCGGCGGAGGAGCGAATAATTTTTGTAGAGCGAGCGTCCGTTGAAAAGCACCTCGCCCTGGCTGGGCGAAAATTGGCCGGCGAGGGCCCGCATGAACGTGCTTTTGCCTGATCCGCTGGCCCCCATCACACAAACCATTTCTCCGCGCTGGATCGAAAATGAGATGGCTTCGAGGGCGGTGACACCTTTCCGGAACTTGCAGGTGAGGTCACGAACTTCCAGAGTCCGGATGATGTTGCGTTCCTCTTCCAACAAACGCTCCGAAAATTTGCAGCGGAGAATTTGGCCGGAATCAATGCGAATGGCGTCCCCATCCGCCAAGGGGGACGAGTTTCGCACCGGAGTCCCGCGAACCAAGATCGGTCGGTCGGATTGCAGGACTTCCAGGTGCCCCACCTTGCGTTCGTAGTCACAGGCAATTTTGAGGAGCACGTCTCCTCCGCTGCCCGGCGAAAGGAGGATGTCCCCCTCGCGAAGCAGGCCCGGGTTGTTCGAGACCAGGTATTCGCTCTTGGATGGTTTGAGTTGGAAACGTCCCCCGAATTGGCGGGCCCGCTTGCGCAGATCCCGGAGATTTAACTCACTGTCATTGTGGAAAATCACATTGTCATCGAGGGTCGCATGAACGCGGACACCTCTGGTCAGACGGGTGCCATTCAGGACGGCATCCACATCTTCCAAGGCGATCACCTCCACGCCCAAACCAAACACCACCTCCAGACAGGAGTCCCGTGTCCGGTTCTTTTCAAGACGCACTTCGTCGAGTTCGGTGATCGCCACAAACAGTTGCGCGACTTGGACGTTCTTTTTCGCATTGAAATAAAACATCAGGTCCGCGTGGGTGATCACCTCATCATCGACCAGCACCTGCTGACCCGGAAAAATCCGGCAAAACCCGCCCTCCTTGATGCGGCGTCCGCCAATAATCAGATTCCGGCCACTGACGTTTTTGAGAAGAATCAGGTCGCGGTAGCGGTAAGCGAGGATGCGTTGATCGTCTGTGAAATCTTGCAGGGCAACCTCGGAGCTTCCGGCCTTGCCAAAGCTGACGGCTTCCAGAGGCGACGTGCCCTGATGGTAAATGCTGGAGGAGGTGAATCCTTCATTGGCATTGAGTTGATAGACGATATCGATCGCCTGGGCGGCCATGCCGAGGCTTGACATGAACGAATAATACGCCACGACCTGCTCCTGCTTGAGCCCGGCGCGGGAAATCAAGTCATAGAGTTGGACACCAAGGAGGATTTTTCGCTCATCACTCAGTTGATTGGTCAGCTTCTGGGCGATTTCATTCAGATCCTGCTGTTCGTGCAGGGCATCGCGGAAGAGTTTCCGGAGTTCGGAATAGACGGCATTGGGATAATCGTAGCGGAGGAAGCCGAGGCTGGAGTCGATTTCTTCCTCCAACAATTCCCCATCCACCCTTGCGAAGGCGGCAAACACTTTGATCAGCGTGGGGAGAAGATTGGGGGCTTCGCCAACCGTGCGCGGACGTCGCATCATTCGGCGGAAGGAGTGTCTGATCGCGGATTGAGCCCGGCCGGCGGCAAGGAAAACCTGCTCGATCCCTTTTTGGGTGCGTCCTGAGGGATCTTTCATGGGTTCCATGGCGGTGAGTGAATCAAAAAGTCCGCGGGCTCACCAGTCGGGAAATCCGGCCTGACGTTTTATCCCATCGTCCAGCCCCGCAGCGACACCCCAAGCCCGTCAGAGGGAAGGTGCCGTCCGAACTTTGTCTTCCCACCGGGTGAGAAGGTGGATAACGACATTGGTGCCGAAGCGAAAGGTGGTGACGAGGGCCTCCGGAGTGAGATTGCGAATGTAAACGCCCCGATTTTTGAACAAGGTTTCGTTGATGGCCACGTATTGATTCTGTTGATTTCTGCGGGTGTCGATCTGGCCCTGTTCGTTGAGCCCGATCTGCCACATATCCCCATAATCGTTGGATGTGTAAAGAATCGCAATTTCGCCGTAGATGCTCAGCGCTTGGACCTTGTCCTGATAAAAGTTGAGTCCCGGCGGAACGGATTTGATTTCCGCAAAATAGCCCTGGGTGAAGATGGGGTGGTTGTCGGGGAGGGGCTCAAAGTCCTTGTCCACATCCGGGATCACGCGTTTCATTTCGCGGCGGAACGCGATATCAAACCGTGACCGCAGGCCGGGGACGGAACTGTCTCCCCAAATGCAACCACCGCTTCGCACATATTTCTGCAGGTTCTCGACTTCCTTGTCTGTCAGTTTGAAATCCCTTGTGCCTGTCAGAAAAATGAACGGGGGTTTGACAGAAAAAATTTGGTCACTGTCGAGTTTGATGGCTTGGACATTTTTGTAGTTGGTTTTGATCCGGTCCTTGGACCAGAAGCTCATCAGGTAAAGCAGATTGGGCAGGCTGCCCGTGGTAATTTTGTTCTGGACGACCCGGACTGTGGAGTTCCAATTACCGCCCGCGTATTGACCGATGTAGGCCGTGAACTCGAACTCGCGGCTCCGGGTTCCGGTGCCGCCTCCCGTGCCCTTGCCCTTGCCCCAACCGCCGGTGAAGGCTTTGATTTGGGAGGCAGCCGCAGCGGACAGCCCTTCGGAGCCAATGCTTGAAGCGGCCGGGGAAACCGCTGCTGCGCTGGGAGCTGTGGGGGTGGTGGTCATCACAGGCGAGATCGTCGGGCTCATCGTGAAGTTGAGCGCGTTCGGTGCGGTGGTGGTGATCGCGCTAACCGTTGATGTGGTGGGAGTGGCCACGGTCGCCACGTTGAACGTGGTTTGTTGTGGTGTGGTTTGTTGTTGGGGTTGGGTGGCTTCCTGCGCGCCCGCTTGCACAAATCCGCCTTCTCCGCCTTCAAAATCCGGGGGTTCCTGCACCGCAGTGAACAAAACGGTGGAACCAAAAATCATCACGATGATGAGGTGGAGAACAAAGGAAATGGTGAAGTCCCTGGATTCACTGAATTTATCCAGCAGTTTCTGAACGGTGTTCTGATCAAGGAGGGACATATCATCAAGAGTAACAAAACATCAGCTTCGATCAACCCGATTCGTCCATTTTTTCAGAAATTCTCACGTGGTTGTGGATACTGGCGTGGTTTGCAGAAGGGAGAGGACTTCGCCGACCAAAAACAGAGATCCCGCGATGAGCACCGGACCCGTGTGGTGTGAGAGCGCTTTCATTGCCTGACGTGGGGAGTCATGGGGTTGTGAGGGAATGCGGGATAACGCCACCAGTTGGTCCACGGAGATGGTTCGTTCGTTGGCGACGGGCACAAAATGGAAGGTCGAGGCGATGGACTCCATGTGGGTCAGCAGGGAGGGCACGTCTTTGTCGGCCAGACATCCAAAAATCACGGGGACGCGCAGGCTGCCAAATTCGGTTTTCCAGGTGGCGACCAAAGCTTCCGCGGAGTGGGGGTTGTGGGCTCCGTCAAAAATCCAGCGATCGCCCCATTTTTGGAACCGGCCCGGCCACCGAACGGACGCCAAACCGGCTTGGATGGCTTGGGGGGTGACGACGAGGCCCGAGGCCGCGAGGGCGCTCACAGCCAGCGCGGCATTTTGTTTTTGGTGAAGTCCTTCCAGTGCCAAGGGGCCTTCCCATGGGGAGTCGACGAAGGCGAGGGGAATTCCGCAAGCGGAGGCTGCGTTGTTGAGCACCTCGCAAACGTCGGGGCGTTGTGCGGCACTGACTGCAGGTCGGCCGGGCTTGAAGATGCCTGCCTTCTCAGCGGCAATTTGAGCGTGACTGGACCCGAGCCACTGCATGTGGTCCAACGCGATGGGGGTGATGACCGAGACGAGGGGATCCACGACATTGGTGGCATCCAGGCGACCTCCCATGCCGGTTTCAATAACGGCGACGTCACAGCGTCCGGCAAACCAGTCCATGGCGAGGGCCGTGGCGTATTCAAAAAAGGTGGGGGAATGATCCCATGAGGAGGTAAGGAGGCGGAGTTTTTTCAGGCCGGCGTTCAGGTCGGTTTCAGGGATGGGGCATCCCTGCACACGGATCCGTTCCGAAAAATGCATCAAGTGGGGTGAGGTATATAGACCGACGGTGAGGCCCGATTCCCGGAGAATGGCATCCAACATGGCGCAAACGGACCCCTTGCCATTGGTGCCGGCGACATGGATGCAAGGGACAGAACCGTGGGGGTTGCCGAGTTCGGACAGCAGGCGGGTGATGTTTTCCAGCCCGAGTTTGATGCCAAACATTTGCGTCGAGTAGAGCCAGGAGAGCTCACTCGCCTCTTCCGGCAAAACCGCGGGAGAAACGCTCATGGAAAACGTGGCGGGGGTCTAGGCCTTGTCCGCGCTCATATAAGCCACAGCTTGGGAGAGGGTCGCCCGCAATTTTGAGCGGGGAACGACGGCGTCGATCAGCCCGCGTTTCTCCAAAAACTCCGCGGTCTGAAAGCCGGGGGGAAGGTCTTGATGGGTGGTCTCTTTGATCACACGCGGTCCCGCAAAGCCGATCATGCTTTTGGGTTCGGCAAGGATGATGTCGCCCACGGAAGCGAAGCTGGCCATCACGCCGGCCATCGTGGGGTTTGTGAGAATAGAAATGTAAGGCAACCCGGCCCGGGAATGCAGAGCGAGGGCACCACAGGTTTTTGCCATCTGCATCAAGCTGAACATTCCTTCATACATGCGGGCCCCACCCGATGCGGAAACAATGAGCACCGGCATTTTTTCCTTGGTGGAGCGTTCGACGATGCGCGTGATTTTTTCGCCCACCACCGATCCCATGGAGGCCGCCAAGAAATGAAAGTCCATGACAGCCAGGCCGATCTTGCGGTGGTCGAGGGTGGCCGTGCCCGTGGTCACCGCATCTTTGAGGCCGGTCTTGTTTTGGTAGTTGGCGATACGTTCCTTGTAAGTGGCAACGCCCTGAAACTTGAGGGTGTCGATGGAGGTCATGGTGGCGTCACACTCCACAAACGAACCGGGATCCACGAGGAGTTCGATGCGGGTGCGTGCGCTGAGTGTGAAGTGGTGTCCGCATTTGGGACAGACCCAAAGAT
Organism: Terrimicrobiaceae bacterium; assembly: GCA_040881805.1. Taxonomy (GTDB): domain Bacteria; phylum Verrucomicrobiota; class Verrucomicrobiia; order Chthoniobacterales; family Terrimicrobiaceae; genus JAJTZA01. The sequence continues at coordinate 17,715 of JBBECL010000154.1, forward strand.
TTTCCGAGAGGGCGATGTTGTGGGTGACCTCGCCGCAGACCGGACACTTGGTCCACAACCCCCCGGGCATTTCTTTGCTGCGTCCCCCGAGGGCTTTGAGTATGGGCTTTTTAAAAATTGCCATGGGTGGGTATTGTCGGTTCAGCCCCTCCCGATTGCAAGGGCATACACGGGACCTGTTCCGGATGAGAGAAGTTCTTTTGCACACTCATCCAGAGTGGATCCTGTCGTTAAAACATCATCCACAAGGAGGATTTGGGCGTTTTTGATGGGGTGGCCGGTTTTGATTTTGAAGGCCTTGTGAAGGTTTTTCATCCGTTGCTTCCGGTCAAAATGGGTTTGTGTGGTTGTGTTTCGGACTCGCTCAAGAACATTGAGAACCGGAATCCCCATCCTTCGTCCGATCGCATGGGCCAGCAATTCCGCCTGATTGTAGCCGCGTTCCCGTCTTCGGAGAGAGTGAAGCGGAACGGGCACCAAAAAATCCGGGTGTTCCGGCATCCGGGGATCTTGGAAGCCCAGCACACCAAATTCCGCGAGGGGCTCGGCGGCCCATGTCATGTTCCGGTATTTCAGCCCATGAATCAGCTCCCGAATCGCACCCCGGCTGGGCATCACCGCAATGGCGCATTCAAAATGAAAAACGCGGCCATGACAATTCGGGCAAAAGAATGTGGGTTCCACAATTCCTGAGAATGGCTGTGAGCAACTTTCACAGCGGGGCGGGGAAATCGGGTGAAGATCCTTCCGACAGTCGTCGCACCACCAACCACCGGGAATCCCCTTGGCGCAGCCGGCACAGTGCGGCGGGAGGATCAGGTCCCTGACAGTTTCAAGGACGGAGCGAAGGCCGTTGGCGATAACCATAATGGAGATACCCGGCGACGAGTGCGGCGGCCAGGCCGAGGGCCAGAAGGGGCAGGATCCCGGTCGGGACGACGCCGCTGACCACGTTGGGGCCCAGCCATGGCAGAAATTCGTCCGGCGGGCTGGCCCGAAATTTGGCATACCAGTTCAGTCCTTGTTGACCAACGATCCATCCGGCATGGAGGCCGATGGCCAGCCAAAGCGAGCGGGTTTTGATGGTCACCCATGCGAGGATCAGTCCCGCCACAAGCAGGGTGAGAAATCCGAAACCCAGAATCGGAAGGGCTGGCAAGTTGTCAAAGACCGCACCGAGTTGGGAAAACCCGCTGGCCCACGTGACCTCCGCGGTTGCGGGTTTGGCAGGGCGAAGGAAATGGACAGCTGCAAAAACCAAGGAGACCAAAACCGACCCCCGAACAGCTCCCATGCTCCGAATGGCCAACCCAAGAAACACGCCACGAAAAAGAAATTCCTCAAGGCAGGACACGACCCCCGCTGTCAAAAAAATGCGAAGCAGCGGAGACAGGTCCCGCTCGTTCCGGGGACGGTAAACATCATTCCACACATAGATTGTTGCCAGGATCAGCACAGGCAGGAGGGCCGCAAAGATTCCCACAGCCACATCCGCAAAACGCCGGCGATTTTTCTCCAGCCCGAGATCGCGGAGTTTGGAAATTCCCAAAAGAAACGCCACGGGCACCAGCGTCACGATCAGACAAATCTGCGCGGTGCGGCTAAAAAATCGATGAAATGGAAAGCCCGCAATGGGAGCAATCCATGGCACTTCGGCAAAGCGCTGAACCGTCCAATAGGCCAGGGGTGAGATCAGGCATGTGGCCAGCACCACAAAAACAAAAGCCAAAAAGATCAACAAGATCGGACGTTCCCGTCCCCAGGACGTGATCACAACGTTCGGGGGCTTTCCATCCGTTTTATCCCTTGAACCACGTCAAGGCAGGGCGTTGACCACCGGGGTGGGTGACGGCGTGGGCGTGGGCGTGGGTGTCGCTTCCGGACGGATGCCCTGACGCTCCAACGTTCGCGTGATTTCCGTGATCGCGGTGGCCGACGTCATCCGGGCATTGTTGGCATTGCGGGTCGAGCCGGACTCAAAATTGACGGAAGCCTTGCTGGCGCCCGCAAAACCGAGTTCCAGGAGGGGATCTCCGGCTGTGCTGGTGGTCGAGGATTCGTCGGAGTTGGTCATAAAGAAGCCGCGGAGATTTTCTGCCACCCGCAAAGAGACCCCGCCGCCGACGTTGGTGCCTCCATCGGTTTTTCCCACGGCCTGGAAAGCCACCGCTTCCCCCGTGCCCGAGCCGCCCCCCAAGCTGGAGAGCACCGATGACACGCCGCCACCTTCCCGTAAGAGCTCGAAATAAGAACCCGAAAGAAAGGACGTCGTATAAAACCTGCGGTTGGTGTCGGGGTCCCTCAAAATCATCACCGACGAAAAGGAACCCGCGTCTTCATCGACCACCAGATATCCCCCGGGGATGCCGGGGTAATTGACCGAGTTGCTGGTGGGATCGAGTTTCAGCGAATACACCAACAGCTCGGCTCCGGCCGGTATGGCCCCCAACAGGAGAGCCACCGGGATGAAAAAACGCAGAGGTTTCATAAAAAAAGCATACCATCCCTCACCGCACGCGCAAGGCATTCACGCTGGTGAGGATGCCGGCAATCATGGAGTAGGCCACCAGCCCGACAAAGAGGGCGACAACCAAAATAATCGCGGGTTGGATGAGTGTCGTGAGGCGCTCAATCCGTGCGGTGAGGTCACGATCAAACCGCCGGGCGGCCCGTTCGAGGGCTCCCGCGATGTCGCCGGTTTGTTCGCCCACGGCCAGGATGTCGCAGAGGACGGGCGGAAAAAAACCGACCCGCCGCAGGGCCACGGAGAGGCTGCTGCCTTCCCCCACCATGCCGGCGGCCCGTTCGATGAGCCCCCGCAGATAAACATTCGCCGTGGAGCCGAGCAGCAGGTTCAGGCCATTGAGAAGTGTCACCCCGTTCGAGACCAAGGTCGAAAGGGTTTGAAGCATCTCGGCGTGGAAGCGGGCACGGAGCACGGGCCCCACCACCGGAAGGTCCAACATCGTCCGATGCCACCAAGCTTGGCCGGAGGGGGTGTTCACGGCGATCTTCACCAACATCACCACCGCACCAGATCCGGCAATCAGCGCCCACCACCATCTGCCGCAAAACGTGCTCACCGCCACCAGGATTTGGGTGACCAATGGCAACTTCTGGCCGGTTTTTCCCAGCAACACCGAAAGTTGTGGCACCAGGAAGGTGAGAAAAATAAACATCAAAACAATCGCAGCCGCAAAAACGATGGAAGGATAGAGGAGCGAGGAGGCCACACGTTGACGCAAATTCCCGATCAATGTCAGGTGGGCACATTCGCGTCGGAGAATCTGTGGAAGGGCTCCGGCGGCTTCCCCGGCGGCGGCGAGATTGCAGTAGAGAGGATCGAAGGTGTCGCCACAGTCGCGGAGGGCCGTTGAAAAACTCACGCCATCGCGGACCCGCTGCCTCAGGTCCGTGGCCACGGCTTTCACCGGGGATTGTTCACTGCGCGAGGCCATCACACGCAGCGCTCCCTCCAATTGCAGTCCCGCCTCCAACAAATCCGCGAGCTCCTCGGTGAAAAAAAGCAAGTCGGGTTGGGAGAGGCGGAGTTTGGCCAGGGATTGGGACGCGGCCTCTTTCTTCTTTGCGGAGGGGTCCCCCGACTCGCGCACCTCGCTGGGTCGCAATCCGCGGTCTTTGAGAATCCGATAAGCCTCGGCCTTGGTGGTAGCTGAGATCTCACCACTCGTCTCCGATTGGCCCGCCTCGGCGGCCTTGTAGAGAAATGTTGCCATGACCGCTTATTCGTCGACGAGACTCAACTCTTCCGTGGTCACGCGGAGCACCTCTTGAATGGTGGTGTCTCCCTGATAAACCTTGCGCCATCCATCGCGGCGAATGGGGATCATACCCTCCCGCACGGCCAGATCCTTCAACTCCGTGCCCGAGGCGCGTTTTTGCACAAGTTCCTGCATGCGCGAGGTCATCGTGCAGATTTCAAAAATGGCGATCCGTCCGATGTAGCCACTGCCACGGCAATGATCGCACCCCACAGGCTTCATAACTTTGTCGGCCCACTCGGCGGGAAATCCGATCGACGCCAATTCTTGAGCCGGCAAATTTGCGGGTGCGGCGCAGCGCGGGCAGAGGCGGCGGACCAGGCGTTGGGCGATGAAGGCCCGGACCGAAGATCCCACAAGGAAGGGCTCGATGTTCATGTCGAGCAGCCGGGTGATTCCGCCGACGGCATCGTTGGTATGGAGCGTGCTGAAGACCAGGTGACCGGTCAATGCCGCACGAATCGCAATTTCGGCGGTCTCCAAGTCCCTCATTTCGCCGACCATGATCACGTTGGGATCACCACGCAGGATGCTGCGAAGGGCTCTTGCAAAACTCAGGTCGATCTCGGGGCGCACGGCAATTTGAATGATGCCATCGAGCTTGTGTTCCACGGGATCTTCGATGGTCACGATGCGGCGTTCTTTCGCATTCAGGCTGCTCATGAAGGTGTAGAGCGTGGTGCTTTTGCCGCAGCCTGTGGGGCCGGTGACAAGGACAATGCCATTGGGAGCGGCGATCAGGGAGCGGATGCGGCGTTCATCGGTGGCGTCCAATCCGAGCCTGGCAAAATCGAATTGTTCTTGTCCAAGCAAGCGGAGGCTGACGTTTTCTCCATGGATGCAGGGGATTGTGGCCACACGGACATCGATGGCCTGGCCCCCGATTTCCAAGGCAATGCGTCCGTCTTGCGGAAGCCGCCGCTCGGCAATATCCAAGCCGGCCATGATTTTCAGCCGGGACGTGACCGAGTCTTGCAGCATCTTGATCCGGGGTGGCACGGGGGCTTCGTGGAGGACCCCGTCGATGCGGTAGCGAATCCGAAGGTCCTGGCCCAGTGGCTCAAAGTGCACGTCCGTGGCCCGCTGGGTGAGCCCTTCCCGCAGAATTTGGTTCACAAATTTCATCACCGAGGCCTCGCTGTCCTCGCCATCCACGATATTGACCTCTTCGGATTCGGTGGCTGCGACGTCTTCGCGACCCTCGAGCAATTCTTCAAACGTCTCGGCACCCACCCCGTAGGTCGCCTTCAGGCCCTCCATCACAAACCGGCGAGTCGTCAACGAAAGCCGCACCGGCTTTTTGGTCTGTTGGGCAATGGCCTGCCAACCGAGGTGATCAAACGGGTCAAAGGTCAGCAAATGAATCGCCCCATCCTCCTCGGACTCCTCGGGCAACACCTTCAGCCCCAGCGCCAGCCTTGCGGGAAAAACCTCCCTTGCATTTGCCAGGGGCCTCGCCTCGGACTCTTCCCGCCACGGGATATCACACCGGATGGCCAGACTCCGCAGGAAATCCGCTTCCACCACCAATCCGGAATCCAAGACCGCTCCAATGGCCGAGCTTTGGCCGGAGACCGCACGCCCGACGGCGGACGCCAACGCGGGGAAGTCCGTGCACCCGGCTTCCACGGCGGCCGCATCAATGACCGCCGTCATCGGGCTTAATTCTTGGGCTTGGACCACGGGAACCACGATTTGGGTTTGGGAGTGGGAGCCTCGGTGGCCGGGGCCGCCCGGTGAAATTCGGCGGGTTGGGCCGCCAGCGCATGGGCATCTTCTCCAAGGATCGTCCGGCCCCCCTCCCGGTCACTGGCCCTCACCGAATCAATTTCGGAATCCACCACAATCGGTTGAATCATCACAATCAACTCGCTCCGGGACTTGCGCTTGGACGCGCTTCCCCCAAAGATCGGCCCCACCACCGGAATGCGATTCAAGTAGGGAATCCCATCCGTGTTTTTTTCGTCATCGTCGGTGATCAACCCCCCAAGCACAATGGTCGAACCGCTCTTCACGCGAACGCTGGTCGTGATTTCCTGCGTGGCGATGATGGGCACTTCATTGCCGGAAATGAGTTCCGATCCCACGATGTTGTCATTTGTTTGGGCAATGATGAGGTTGACCTCATTGTCGGAATTGATCAGTGGCACCACTTCCAACTTCAGCACGACATCCTCGTATTGGATGTTTGAGGTGACCGAGTTGTTGTCCCCCAGGCCCGGCGTCGTGGAGGTGAGCGTCGAGACGGGCACGGGAACCCTCTGACCGGAGAGAATCGTGGCCTTCTTGTTGTTGGTTGTGTAAACCACCGGACGGGACAGGGTCGTGAAGCGGTTGGTGGTTTCCAAGAACCTTGCAAAAACATCCACGGATTCGGCAATCGAGCCATAAATCGTGAGGCCGGAAAGTTGGGCAAACGTTTCCGGACTCAACAGAGAGGAGGGGTCCGGCAGGGCATCGATACCTGGAAACAGGCGGGGGCTGAGAACCGAGCCGGCCGCTCCGCTTTCGTCCGTTTCGCCGATGATATTTCGGATGGGGCTGAAGTTTTGATAACGAACCAAGTAGCTGACGCCGTAATCCATGTTATCTCCGATGCGCAGTTGGCCGATGACAGCAGCCAGATAAACTTGGCGGGGTCGCTTGTCGAGGAGGTCCAAAATTTGTTTTGCACGTTCTTTGGCATCGGGGGGGCCATAAACAATGATGCTGTTGGCGCTGGTGTCGCCGATGATGCTGACATTGCCGAGCGTGGCTGCCAAGGGAGGGCTTTGCAGGGCTTCGTCAGAGAGCCGGTCCGGACGCCCCAAGCCGCCACCACCCCCGGAATTGTTGCGTCCGGAGTCCTGAAATCCGCCGCCTTGGTTGGGATTGATCGTGCTGGGTTGCTGGCCTTGGTTTTGACCGGCCGTGCCCGCGGTCGTTTCACCGCGCTCTTGCAACATGCTTTCCAGAACGGGAAAGGCGTCATTCACGGAGAGATAATTCAGGACCTTGACGAGGGGTTGCTCGAAGGAACCCGCCGCATCGAGTTGGCCGATCACCTCGCTGAGGTAACGGTAATTTTCCGTGCGGGTGACGACAAGCACCCGATTGGTCCGCTTGTCGGCGATAAACCGGGATTTGCCCTGCAAGAGGCGGTCTTCGTATTGGGCTGCGGACGTGGAGACCGCGCCCACGGCAGCCGAGGGATCACCCTCTGGAGTGGTTGGAGGCGGGGCATTGGCCGGGGCCGTTGTCACCGGCGCATTGGGGTCCGCCGTGCCAAACATCTCGTTCAAGGTTTCCACCACTTTTTCGGCATCGGCCCGTTGAAGTTGGATGAAGCGTGTGACCACTTTGGCTGGTTCTTGATCAATCAGACCGACAATCCCGAGGGCCTTGAGGATGACCGGAGTTTTGTCCGTGATGATGATGGCGTTGGCGGTTGGAACGGGAACAATCGATCCGTAGGCGTTCGGGGGCACGACCCCGGTGATCACGCCCGCTGCCTCCTGCGGGGCGATGAATTTGAGCGGCACAAAAAAGCTCACCACCTGATCGCCGGTGTTGGTGATCTGTGAGATCTCGGTAAAAAGAGGCAGTCCCTCACTTCGGGCCATGCGGGCGGGACCAAGGATCTTGATCGTGTTTTGATCCACGGGAACGATTGTGTAACCATTCAGCAGGAGCGAACTTTCGATGATGCGGATGGCCTCGGCCCGGGGCACGGGCTGCGAGACCATGATCGAGAGCTCCGGGCCCGCAAGATTGGAATCCCGGATCATCCGTTTGCCGGTCAAAGATTCATACAGCGCCAACACATCGAGGACCGAGCTTTTGGGAAATTGGATGTTGACCGCATCGCCTTGGGGCGGCGGGATGGGCGGAACAGCCAAAGGCACGGTGTTTTGCGCTCGCAGGGATACCCCGGCAAAAAGCAGGCTGCCCAGCAAGCCAACGGTGAGAAATCTCAAAGTCTTCACGGGTTGGGTGGAGCGGGATTTCCCGAAATGACCCGGCGGCGGATCACACGCCGGGGCGGGTTTTGCTGGCCCGGGATTCCCGGATTGGAAATGACTGGCTGGGCGGGCTGACCGGAAATGACCGGCATGATTTGCTGACCCTGGACGGCTCCTGCGACAGGCTCGGGTTCCGCGTAGGCCAGGGTCGCAATTTCGCCTTGAATCCGAACCCTCGCTTTCATTTTGCGGGGGTCACTGTCCGGCAGAAACTCCATGAGCATCAAGCCACTTCCTTCACTGTCAGGTTCCAGCACGTGTCGGGTTTGGGCGGTGCGATCAAAAACAAAAATCCGTTGTTTTCCGTCCCAAGAGGCCGCGCCAGTGAGCACGTAGCGATCGGCCACCGGGGATTTTTCCTCGGCGGTTGGCAGAGAAAAAGGGGAGCGTTTGAAAAGAAACTCGAATTGGGAAATGTCCCGGCCTCCGGTGACCAAGGGGAGATCCGCTGGCCCGGGCCCCGCCTCCTGGGGCATCTCTTCCGCCACAACAGTTGCCATCGCGAGCGAAGTCGCGCAGGCCATCCTTAACAATGTGGTGCTGAAACGCATCATGGGTTTTCATTTACGCTCACTGGAGCTGGCTCCTTTTGCGAGGGCAGGGAATAATACTGCCGGATCTCCATTTCCGCGAGGATATTTTGGGGGCTGGCCTCGGCGCGGGCATTCAACTGCTCGATGGATCGCCAGGAACCCTGCTGCTGCACATCAAACAAAAACCGCACGGCGCCTTGAAATGGGCCGCTGAGTTTGAGGCGGAGAACCGCTGCTTTCTCGACAAGCCCTTCGGGAGGGCCGGGAAGCGATTCCTCCAACACGGTCAGGCCATGGGCGGCAGCGGCAGCACGCACGGCTTGCAAAAGATCCGAGCCTGCGGTGTTTTCCGCCATTTCCGGGGCTGGCGGCAAGGACCGGCTCATCGGCCCGAGTTCGTCGGCGAGTTCAATCCAGACTTGGGAATCCAGGATTTTGGCCTCCGCAGCGGCCAACGCGTTTTTATGGTTGGCCCGCGCGTTGAGGATCAACTTCAGTCCCCCCAGGTTCAGCGCAATGAATACGGCGCCAAGCAAAATCGTGAGCAGGCGTCGTTCAGTTGGTGTCAGTTGCCGCATCGAGCCTCCTTCCTTCAAATTCAAAGCGCACGGTGTTTTGGGATGCAATGTCCGGGGGACGGGCCGTCCACTCAAAATCAGCCAAAGCCGGGGACGCCCGCAGTTTCTCCAACATGTCGTAGGTTTGGGCCACATCGGAGGCCTCCCCGGCAACCACCAGGCGACCGTCTTCGATGTTCACGCGGGTGAGGCGGACGGTTTCGCCGGGCAGCGTCGCCGCCACCCCGGCCAGAAGATCCAACGCAAAAAGTTTGGGGTCAACGGCGGCTTGAATCGTTCGCCAGCGCTCGACCGTCGCACGGGCCTCTTCGGATGGTCGGTGCAGGGCCTCGGCTTGCCGCTCCGCAGATTGCACTCCCGCCCGGTCGGAAAACAAGATCCCAAGAACCACGAGAAGGATAACCGCATAAATCGCCACCAGGAGCCCCGTGATCTGGCCGAAGCGTTTGGCTTTTCGCAAGCGAACCCGGCGTTCCACCGCCAGGGGAGGGGCGATGTCAGAAAGTTTGGCTGGCAGGGCCGGCGGAAGTTCCCCGGCTTTTTCAACATGCCAGCCCGTCTTGGCCACCAGAGTTTGCGATTCATCTTCGCCAAAAGCACCCACGACCAACACCTTGGAGGGCAGGCATTGGAGAATGTCCTCCGCTTGCAATCGTTGGGCGCACCGGGCAAGGGCCTGACAAAAAGGGGCCGAGATCCGGGGTTCCTCGGAGGACGAAAAATACACACACTCCCGGTTGCGATAAAACGCGAAACACACGGTGCCATTTTCCTTCCAGAGCAGCACATCATTTTCCCCCGGGTTTGCCAAACGGGCCGGGATCTCGAAGGTCTCGGCGTGACGCAACGGTTCCTCCAGGGCGGGATCATCGGAGCCCAACACACAAAGAATCAGAGCGCGGTCGGTGTTCCGCTCGATCTCCACAACCCCCACCGTTTGCCCGCGGCGGTGGAGGTGGCGGCTGGCGAATTCGAGCTCCGCAATCTCGGTGGGATTTCCATTGGGCGAAACCCAAAGCGGCAGCGCCAACATGCTGTGCGTCGGGGAGGCCACCACCAAGCGCGGGGGGCGCTGATTCGACTGCGGATTTTTCTCGAGGACCCCGCCCTTGGCGGAGGTTTTCCACAATTCCCAATCGGAATCGCCGGGACGAAGAATGGCCCGGGATGATGCTTTGTCCTTCATTTCTCCTCCCATGCGAGAATCGAATTGCCGTCGCCTTGCGTGACGACCGTGATCGTGCGCGTGACGCCGTAGGCATATCCCCGGCTCTCCACCCGGCGGGCCTTGCCGGCCGTGTCAAAAAATTTGGTCATCGCCGCCGCCTGATTGCCTGCCGCGCCCGCGATGGCAATCGCGTCCCCGATCTTGGTAAAAAGCAGATCATCCTCCGTGCCGCGTTCTCCGTCCGCGCCGAGGCCATAATCTTTGAGCGCCCGGATTTGTCGCTGCTCAAGTCCCGCCAGGTCGGCGAGCAACGCTTCGCTGGCATGGTTCACATTGACCTTGCCATCGTGCAGGATCGTGAAGTCGTCTTTCCAGCCATCAATCTCCGCCAACACATCCCGCAAATTCAGAATCGATTCCATTTCCCGGATATCGCCCAGCGGGGCATTGGGCGGAAATCCGGGGAGGCCTGCGGCTTCATACTCGCCATGTTCCGCGCCCGCCAGGGACCGGAACTCATCGGCGTCAATCCAGTCCGTGAGACTGTCGATGGCGGCATCGGCTTCCCGCTGAGGAACATTCCATGACGTCAACAAGGTCCGGAACAGGTCGCGATCTCCCGCCCAGGTGTTCGGGTTGATTCGTCCCGATTCATCGGAAATCAAAACTTCATACCCCTCGGTCTCGGGGTCTCCGCTTCGCAGCAGGGGATCTCCCTCTTTGATGCCGGGATGCCGCCCCAGAGCCAGACCACGAAGGGCCAGCTCGCGGGCATGGAACGTGCGCTCGGCATGGCTCTGTTCCCCGGTGCGTTCTTTGACTCTCACACCGACCATGATAACCACCGCCGCCAAAAAAGCGATCCCCCAAAGCACGATCGGCAGGGCGATGCCACGTTGACGGTTCATGGCGTGGGGGGTTCCTCCGCGGGGGGTGGTTCCTCCTCCGGGTTCGGGGCTGCTTTCTA
>JBBECL010000155.1:0-4449 GCA_040881805.1 Terrimicrobiaceae bacterium
CTGCTCACCAATGGCTGGGACACCGCCCTGCGCAAAAAGACGGCGGAACATTTCGGGGTGGATTACGAGGAACTCGATCACCGACATCGGGTGACCTATGACACCTATGAGGAAGGCAAAATGACGTTGGAGACGTATTTGCGTCAGATCATTTTTTATCAGCCCAGAGACTACACGACGGCGGATGTGACCAAATTTATCGTGGAGCAGGCGACTCCGTATGAGGAGACCATTGGATTGGTAAAAAAGCTGAAGGCGGTTTATGGATTGCGGGTGGCGGTGGTGAGCAACGAGGGGCGGGAGATTGCGGAGGACCGGATCCGTCGGTTTCATTTGAAGGACTTTGTGGATTTTTTTGTGGTGTCGGCGTTTGTGCATTTCCGGAAGCCGGATTTGGACATTTACCGCCTGGCGCTGGATGTCGCGCAAGTCCATCCCGAGCAGGTCGCCTACCTGGAAGACCGCCCGCTTTTGTGCGAGGTGGCGGCCACGTTGGGGATTCATTCGGTCTTGAACTGGGACCCCCTTGAAACCAGGAAGCAACTGGCCGAGTTGGGGTTGACCTTATAATCCGTGAGATTGATGTGAGATTTGGGTTGCAAGTTGGCGCGGGATGGTGCGTGTTATCAGGAGTTATTTTAATATGAAAAAGTCATCATGGATCGTGGTTGCCTCTGTGGCTGTGGGAGCTCTTGCAGCGTGCCAGCCTGAACAAGAAGAAGCGCCTCCCGGCGGCAGAAGCCGTTACGGCTATCAAGGGACCACCACGGATTCCGGATTTGTCACGCCAACACCGACGCCTGACCCTGCGGCCACCGAGACGGTGGTGACCGCACCTCCGACGCCGACGCCCACTCCGGATGCCTCCATCGCAGCACCTCCCACCCGCGACCTGCCTTATGCGACCCCGGTTCCCGGCAAGCCCGGATTTGTGACCAGCCCGCATGCGGCTTACGCGGGTTATGTGGATGTGCGGGGATTCCCTCCCGGCACCGAGGTCAAATGCCCTTACACCAGTAAGATCTTTTTGGTGCCCTGAGAGCCATCGCGATTTTTGGGCCGGGTCTGATCGGGGGTTCTCTCGGATTGGCGCTTATGAAACGGGAGCCGGATTGTGCCCTGCGCTTGTGGGCCCGCCCGGCTTCCGCGGAAAAAACGCGGCGGGCTTTCCCCTCAGCCGTGGTGAGCAGTGAGGCCGCGGAGATCGCGCGGGACGCGGAGGTTCTTGTGTTTTGTTGTCCTGTGGAGGCCATGGAAGCTTTGGCCAGGCAGGTTGTGGGTTCGATTTCCGGCAAAACCATGGTCACCGACGCGGGCAGCGTGAAAGCCTCGGTGGTCGGAACGATGGAGCCCCTGTTCGGGGGGCGATTTGTGGGAGCACATCCGATGGCCGGATCCGAGCAATCGGGCCTCGACTTCGCAAATGCCGATCTTTTTGAGGGGGCCACTTGCGTTCTCACGCCGACGGCACTGACCGAAACGAGCGCATTCCATGGCATCTCGGACTTCTGGACCTCGGTGGGATGCAAGAATTTGGTGGTTCCGGCCGACGAACACGACCGGCTCGTCGCAAGGTCCAGCCACTTGCCCCATGCCGTCGCCTCGATTTTGGCCAAGTCGGTGCAGGACTCTTTGCCGGCGGCGCTGGCGGTGACAGGAAGTGGCTTTCGCGACACGACCCGCGTGGCCGCCGGCCCGCCGGGGATGTGGGCTGAAATTTTTTTGGAAAACCGCCGACAAGTTCTGGCGTCGATCCGGGAGTTCCATGCGGAAATGGAGGTCTTTTCCCGGTTGCTGGAAACGGAAGACCGCCCCGGCCTGGAAAAATTTCTTTTGCAAGCGCGTGATGTGAGAAAGGATTTGGAATGAGCGTGGACCAAATCAAAGTGCGGCGCGGCGTGCCATTTGAAGGTGAGATCACCGTGCCCGGTGACAAAAGTATTTCGCATCGTGCCGTCATGCTGGCCGCACTCTCAAATGGTCCCTGCAAAATTTCCAATTTCCTTGAGGGCGAGGATTGTCGGAGCACTCTGTGTGTGATGGAACAACTCGGGGTCAAGGTGGAACGGGAGTCCGAAGGGGAGGTCACCATTCATGGCTGCGGCGGCCAGTTTCAGGCACCGACAGAGGATTTGGATTGCGGAAACTCGGGGACGACCATGCGCCTGCTTTCGGGCATCCTGGCTGCCCAGCCGTTTCAGAGCCGCCTGGTCGGGGATCCCTCGTTGTCCAAACGCCCCATGCGGCGTGTAATCGAGCCGCTGACCCTCATGGGGGCAAACCTCCGGGCCGAGGGAGCCGGCGGGGCCCCACCGCTGGTCGTGGAAGGCGGACCACTCAAAGCCGTTGCCTATGAGACCCCGGTCGCAAGTGCGCAGGTCAAAAGTGCGGTGCTTTTCGCCGGATTGTTCGCGGAGGGTATCACCACGGTCACCGAACCATCGGCCAGCCGCGACCACACCGAGCGGATGATGAATTATTTTTTGGTCAAACTCCGGCGCGAACAACTCAAGGACTCCGAAACGGGAGGTATCGCCGGTTCCAGCGGCGCGAACCCGAGGATTCGTGTGACCATGGCTGGCAAACAAAAGGTGGAGTCGAGAGATTTCAAAGTGCCGGGCGATATTTCCAGCGCGGCATTTTGGCTGGTGGCCGCCGGGGCCCGTCCCGGGTCCCGACTCTTGGTGAAGGATGTGGGCTTGAACCCCACACGCACGGGGATTCTTGCCGTGCTTGTCCGCATGGGCGTGCGCGTGAGAGAGGTGGTCGAGATCAGCGACCAGGGTGAACCCTTCGGCTTGGTGGATATCCGCGGAGCATCCCTGCGTGGGACAACAATTGGGGGCGCCGAAATTGCCAATGTGATCGATGAACTGCCAGCCATTGCGGTCGCAGGAGCCCTCGCGCAAGGAACAACGATCATCCGTGATGCCGCCGAACTGCGAGTCAAAGAAACTGACCGGATCGCGGCGATCGCATCAAATTTGCGTGCCATGGGCGTGACTGTCGAAGAAGCTCCCGATGGTATGACCATCACCGGGGGTGCAAAATTGAAAGGGGCCAAGCTGCCCAGCTTTGGCGATCACCGCATTGCCATGTCGTTTGCCGTGGCCGGGCTTTTTGCCTCCGGAAAAACAATTATCGAGGACACCGCCTGCGTGAAAACCTCGTACCCGGATTTCGAAAAAACGCTCAAGATTTTTCAAAAAGGTGCCAGCCGCCCACGTGGCAGCGTGAGAGTTTTCAGCGGGGTCGGCCGCTTGCCGGACACGGCGGAGGGATAACTCATGGTGCGTCGCGTGATAGCCATTGACGGTCCCGCTGCCTCCGGCAAAAGCACCGTGGCCAAACGACTGGCCCGACGGTTGGGATTTGCCTGGGTTAACTCCGGGGCGTTTTATCGGGCGATCACATGGTGGCTGCTCAAGGAGAGCTCCCGGGGGGTTGACGAAAGCTCGGCCCGGGAGGTCCTCTCCCGCACCGAATTGTCCGCAGGTTTTGAAAGCGACGTGGCAAGATTGCTTCTGGATGACATGGACCCGTCCGCCCACCTGCGCGAGCCCGAGGTTAATGCCAACGTTTCTCCGGTTTCCCAGTTGGATGTGGTGCGGGCGGTGCTTTCCAGCCAATTCCGCGCCCTCGCGGCAACGAGAGATTGTGTGATTGAAGGCCGCGATATCGGATCCTGCGTGTTCCCGCAAACCCCCCACAAATTCTACATTGATGCCAGCCCGGAAGAACGTCTTCGGCGGCGGGCAGCGGACGGGGAAGCCGACCGCATCGCCGAGCGGGATCGCATGGATTCCCAACGCGCCAAAGCCCCGCTGATTGCCGCCGCGGATGCCATCGTCATCGACACAACCCACATTGGTATCGAAGACGTGATTGAGCTGGTGCTCGCCCATCTCAAACAACACGGCCTGACACCACCCCAAGGATGAACGTTGTTTACAACATCTTCTACAACCTGGCGAAATTTGTGGCCCGGCTTGCGTTCTCGATGAAGGTCATTCACCCCGAGCGGATGATTGAATCGGGCCCGCTGATCCTGGCCGTGAATCATGCGAGCTATTTTGATCCGCCACTGGCCGGCATCTGTTCCCGCCGGGCGGTGCACTACCTTGCCAGGAAGAGCCTGCTGGAGTGGCCTGTTTTCGGGCCGCTGTTTCCGGCGATGAATGTCATCCCCGTTGAGCGGGACGGAAATGATATGTCGGCCCTTCGTGTGGTGATCAGAAAAATCAATCAAGGCGAGGGGGTGGTTCTCTTTCCCGAGGGCACACGCAGCCGGGATGGATCTCTCGGGGAGGCCCGGGGAGGCATTGGACTTGTGATTGCAAAGACGGGCGCGACGGTCCTGCCCATGCGGATTTTTGGGAGCTTTGAGGCCTTTCCGCGCGATGCGGCTCTTCCCCGCCTCCTGCCAATCACCGTCTCTATCGGAGAACC
>JBBECL010000156.1:0-4448 GCA_040881805.1 Terrimicrobiaceae bacterium
AGCTTTGGGGTCTGACGTGAGAAGTTGAAACGTCAGCTTTTTGGCCTCAACGGATGCGGGAAGCGGGAACCGCTGAAGCTGAGTGGTGCTGGTATCGACCTTGGCCTTGAAGATTTCCTTGTCGTCAGCAAAAAGAACGATGTGTTCCGGCGCCGGCGTCGAGGCTGGTCGGAACAGGGTAAATCCCATTTCGGTGATGGCGGTGGGCCGGGCCAGATCGATGGAAATTTTTCCCCCATTCATCGGTTGAACCACCGGCGCATTCGGGCCACCAAACGTGATGGAGATCAGCGGTGCCGTGCGGTTTCCCTTGGTTCCTTCCTCATAATAGATTTTGTGGGGATAAGTGTCGGCCAAGGTGTGGGTGCTCTCGTAAAAATCCTCTGGAAGATCCGGATAAAAAACATCCTTGGGTTTGGGTTGCTGGGCGATGGGCAGGACCTTCTTCTGGCCATCAATCAGGAAAACGCGCTGCCACGGGGCCTGCCGGGCCACCGTGTTGTCACGATGGAGGACAAAACCATCAAAATCAAAATTGCTGGAGAGGTCCACATCCAGATCCGCGAACATGATCTCTTTCCACCGAGGATTGCCCAAGACGGCTTCGGCAGATTCCACGGGTTTCCAACCATTGATCGTTCGGGCACCATCCAGGATGGCTCGTCCCTCGCCAAAGGTCCCTGCGGAGTTCCCGTCCCATGTGATGGGATTTTCCTTGGAACCGGAAGCCTTGATTTCAATTTCTCCGAAATAGGTCACCCCCCCTTTGAAGAGGATGGTGTCACCTTCAACCAGGGCCACGGCTTTTGGCTTGTCCGTCGCATTTTTATCGCCGGGACTGTGCTTCCACGCCGTCCGGGGTGAGAGTCCGTCGGCTTGATTGCTGCCTCCGGAATAATCCACATAATAGGTTGCCGCCGTGAGGGGCCATGTGATCGCGATCAACAACAAAAAAATGGCCGCGCATCTTTGGGTGTTGGAACGGACAGGGTGAGGCGCGGCAGTTTTTGCGGGGGTATTCATAGGATAAGTTTTTGACGAAGATTTCTTGGTGAAGACTCTCACCATTCAAACAGCAATTCGCCGCTCACATCGTGCACGGTCACAAGTGGCCCCCAAGGGGAGTCCTCGATTTTTGTGGAATGGACCTCGTCCAGGAAATAAGGGAAGACCGGATGGATGAGAATGCGCAGGGCATCTCCCGTGTCAGGTTCGGGAAGGAATCGGATCGTGGCGTGGTCCATGCCGCTCAGCAGGTAACGCCGTCTCACGTGCGGCATCCCGGGATGAAGCAGGCGAACGCGAATCGTGCCGGAGTCTTGGTCTTCAACAAACCAGCGACATTCACGCTGTCCGGCCGGGCCATGAGGGATGACGGTGCGACCTTCAACCATGTGATTATGCGCGGGAACAAACAAGGGCGCACCCAGCGGCGTTTTTAGTGAAAGTCCGACATGGGGTGCCGGGAAAAAGTGGCCGGCAATCAGGGCGTTGCGATGACGATGAAAAACGGTGAAGGGTGCGCGGGCATCCTCATTTTCCCTACTGATATGGAATGACCAACCCAACGCCCCGAGAGCCTCATGAGCAAAGCGTTCGCTTGGAAAAAACTGCGTGCGAGGCAGCGATTTCAACAAGGGACCAAGGATGGGCTTGGGATTGGCAGGATCGAATTCCGCTGTTGTGAGAGATCCCCGCAGCCAGGCCCAGCGTCCGCCTGAAGCCGTTCTGCGAACCAAGCCCGCCAATCGTTCCTGGTTGTTGCTGATGGCCGAGGCGGACCACAGGCAGTCGGTGAGGCTTGTCCCCGCTTTTTCCCGCCATGGGCCGCCTGAAAAAGTGGCCGTGTGACGAATCATGCGACGATCGTCTCCCAGCCGTTGAAAGTCCCCTTCCAATGGCTCGGCCAGTGTGACCCCCAGCGCTGCGGTGATTTCCGATTCGGGGTTGAGTGGGCCGTAAAGCAAAACATCTCCACCTGCCTTCACATGGGCCTGAAGCGCGGCCTCATGCACAGAGCCCGGGCGCGGGACCGGCGAAACAGGCACGATGCCAACAGGCAGGCAACCGGAGTGGACACAAGCTGCGAATTCCACGGCATCGGCCACTTGATTCAGCGGTATCCCTTCATTAATCAAACTCCGCGCAAACCAGTCTCCAAAAATGGGTAACTCCGGATGGGGTGCCCCTTCACCAATCAGATAGTCATGAAAATCATCAAAGGGGTAAACCCACACGAGCGGCCCGGCCCCGTCGGGAATGAACTCCCGGACTCGCAGCAGTTGTGGAATCACTTCATTGGGCACTTGGGGAGGAAGCCGCCCGTAAGAATCATCCACGGAAAGAAACGCCACATCGCAGGGGGGCTCGGCGGTGCCATCGGCTTTCAGTCGGGACACGGCTCCGGGGATCACCAATTCGTGGGGAGAACGTTCAAAACGATCCAGCCACGGGCTGTTCATCCACCAGGGATCATGGATGTAAAACCGGAAGCGATAGCCGTCGCCCGGACGCTGCGCAATCCGAGCCATCCAACCGCTCAGTTCCACGCCAATGTCCTGATCGATGGAGGCCCATGGAGAATTAACAGGGGCATCCAGCGCGAACCCTCCGGCATAGATTTCCCGCAGTGGTGACGCATCCGAAGAGAGATCGGTGCCCGCGCCGAAGTTTGTGCCGCGGGTGCGGATCCGGTATTTTGTTGGGAGTTCACTCCGCAGATTTTCCCAAAATTTCAGAATGCGCGCGGAAACGGCTGGTGCATTTTTTTGGTCGAATCGTAAGCCGTCGAAAACTTGGCCGACAAGCGACCATGGCTCCAGGCCGAAGCCGAACCCATTGGAGAGCCACAAAAAGTCCAATCCGCAATCCTCAAAAAACCGCCGCGTCTGGCGACCAAGGAAAGCGCCGAAGGGGGTGCCTTCTGGGATGCCCGTGGGATACCCCGCATAGACCCTCTTGTCGGCCCCAAGGACCGCCTCGCAGGATACAAACTGACCCCCGAATAGTGCCCCCTTGCCCAAGATCTCGCGGTGCCATTCATACTTGAATTTCGATTTTGCGAACTCCGGTCCAATATCAAAAATGTCTCCCACCAAAATACGTTTGCCGGTGACTTCGGCACCGATCCGCTTGAGAGCTGCCACGAGCCCCGCCAGCCAAGCATAGGTGAATTGTGGCGGGTTGGGGCGATAGAGATACCCGTGTTGATGGGTGTCTTTGCGCTCAGGATCCAAAGCCGCCACGTTCCTGCCAATGCCCTCATGGTCGGGATTCGGATTTGCCTCAAGCTCAACGGGCGGCCAATGAAGCGGATTCGCCGTGCCAATATAGCGGGCCCACTCCATTTCTTGCGATAAATCGCCCCGGTATTCCAAAATCTCACTGCCGTCACCCAACAGCAGCATCACGGACACGGACTCGGCATATCTGAGAAGCGGCAGCCATTGGGTGAACATCTCCCGACAAACCCCATCACGGGTTTCATCGGAATTATCCCAAAAGGGTTTGAGACTTAGCTCCAACTGCACATCGCGCAGGGAATAACCCGGAGGGACAGGGGCCTGGGGAATCGAAAAAGGATGCGGCCGGGCTGCGGGTGTCAGCATAAATGACTTAGTTGAGATCAACTTCCAAACGGATGAACCGCTTGGGATGAGCCGGACCGATTGGCAGGGTGTCACCAACGGTGATCGTGCGCAGTCCGGCTTCAACCGTGTTGCTGACCTCGGTGATGTCTTCAGCCCAAGCCGAAAGATCGCCACCCACTTTGACAGAATATCCCACTCCAGCGAGTGCGGGATCAGGGATCGTATAGGTAAGAGTTAAATAATCCTCGCCCGCCACTTCCATGATCCCTGTGGTGAGACGTCCGGCATAGCCGGAAGAATCGGCCTCCAAGCCAAGGGCATATTTGATGGCATTGGCAATTCCGTCTCCCGTGGCACTGGCCAGGGGGGCTCCCGATCCACTGCCATCTGCGGGCAGATCGTTGGCTTCCAACCATGCGAGGTAGCCTGCGTTCAGGGAGGCTCCGGTCACCACCGCAAGCAGATCTTTCCATGTGGTGATGGAACCATCACTCGCAAAAAGCCGAAGTCCGTATTCCCCCGCAGCATCGGCTGTGACCGTCGTGGCAGCGAGGGTCGCATCCGCAAAGCTCACGCTTCCGGGACCACTGGCCAAGGACCATTGGAGTTGCAATGGACCGGGCAAACCATCATCGCTCACCGAGGCTCCAAGGGCTATTGGCTGCCCGGTTTCCCCTGCCACATCGGAGCCCAGCAGGATTTGCGGGCCGACATTGGCGGGGGCCGCACGATAGAGATCGGTGATTTCCTCTTGGTTCAAAGTGCGGTTGTAAAGCCGCACCTCGTCAACAAACCCATGAAAGGAGGAGGAGTTCGAAACAGCCGCCGTGGTGTAATCACCAATTCGCAGGGGGGTGG
>JBBECL010000157.1:0-28134 GCA_040881805.1 Terrimicrobiaceae bacterium
CTGTGGGTGTGGCGACAATGCGACCGAACTGGGCATTGCACTCCAGCACAGCGAACCCGTAGGCCATCGTCCGCGCCAATCGAGACCCGAACAACGGGGATTCCGAACGTGAATAGGCGAGGAGCTTGTTGGCGTCTCCGCCGGAGAGCCCGCTTGGGGAAAGCGCCGTGATTTCCAACCCCTTCCGCACACTGTCTCGCATGGAAATGTAGTGATCGCGCATGCGGGCGACCAGGTCGCTTTCAGGAACCCCCTGCTCGGCACTCTCCCGACGGAGCGCGACACAGGCGATTGAGAGATTCTCTTGTTCACACAAGGCGAGCAATTCGGTGGTGGTGGCGTAATCGAAGTTCATGACAAGCGGAGAAGGTGACAAACGCGGCGGACCGCAGCGATTCGCGCCAGCAGGCTCAGGCAGTCAGATGGCAAAGGAGCATCCACCTCAAGAACAGTGAGCGCCTCGTGGCCACGCGTCTGGCGACTCGTACGGATCGTGGCGATGTTGGCCTCGACGCAGGCGAGCAGGGCCGTCACCTTGGCGAGAAATCCCGGCTTGTCGAGGTGCCAAAGGATGAGCGTTTCCAGCTGTCCTCCAAACGAAGTCTGGAACCCATCCACCTCCTGAACCTCAATCGTCCCCCCACCGATGGAAGCCGCCGTCAGCGAGTGCGATGTCTGATCCGTGCCGGTCAGCCGGATTCTTGCGGTGTTCGGATGGGCCTCTTCGCCGAGATCCACGTGGGAGAAACCCACGGAGATTCCTTCGGCTTTCACAAGGTCCAAACTGTCCTTGAGTCGTTCATCATCAGGCGCGAATCCAAGCAATCCCGCAACCAGCGCCCGGTCGGTGGCATGTCCCTTGCCGGTTGCCGCGAAAGACCCATGCAGTTCGATGACGGCATCCTGCAAAGGAGAGTCCAGCAAAGCTCGCGCAACCAGCCCAATCCTGACCGCACCCGCCGTGTGGCTGCTTGAGGGACCAATCATGGACGGTCCGATGATGTCAAACGCAGAGTGGGGCATAGGGTTTTTTCTTGATGGCCGTATCTGGCCAACTTCGGAAGCATCAACGAGGGATTGACGATTGTCACTCACGATCGATTTTTTGAAGGAATGACCTGCTTGCGCAAAGGTTGCACGGGGCGAAGAAACTGATATACCCTGCATTCCATGAAAGGAAAACTCACCCGGCCCGTTCTTCTCGCAGCGTTTTTTGTCAGCATGGTGTGCCCTGCTTTTGCGGAGCTGCCGCCTTCGGTTTATGAGGCCCGTCAGAAGGCGGCTCCTGAATCTTTGAAAATCGAGATCCTTCGGGTGGAAATTGAGCCCGGGGATCAATCCGACCAACAAAAGGTCGAGGCCGTTGCGATGGTCACCAGTGTCGAGCGCACCGCCACCGAACTCAAGCCGGACCAAATCATCAACATTTCCTATGTGATCACCGACCGGGCCCGTGACTACAACGGTCCGGGAGAAATCCCGCTGCTCATCGAAGGAGAAACCTCGGTCGCCTACCTTGCGAAAGATGAAAATGGGCCCGGCTATCTCCCTGTCGCGGGGGTCATGAGTTTCCAGAATTTTTAGTCCGCGAGATTTTCCATTAACCAAGCGCCGGCGACCGCTAGCGCTTCGGCAATTTTTGCGGGGAGCTTTCCCCCGCCGCGGGCATTGTCGGGTTTCCCGCCGCCTTTTCCTCCAATGACCGGTGCCACGGCCGCGATGAGCTTCCCGGCTTGGATTTTGGATTGGAAGTCAATGGAAACCGAGGCCACCAAGGATACGGAATCGGGGACCTGGGAGCCGGCAAGGAGCACAACTCCCGCGAAGCGGGATTTCAGGGCATCCACGATCAATTGCAGGTGGTCGCCGTCCGCCCCGGGGACCTCTGACAATATCACAGGGATGCCGCTCAAAGTTTTTGCTTGGGAGATCAGGGAAGCCGCGATTCCGGTGGCCTCGCGCTGACGGGCCGCGTGCAGGGCCTTCTCGATGGACTTGGTGTGCTCGTGGAGTTGGTCAATTTTTTTCTCGATGTCCGCGAGGGGCGCATTCAGGCGGGCGGCGATGGCGTGAAGTCTTGCCCCATCCCGGGCCGCGTCGGAAAAGGCTTCCAAGCCGGTGATGGCCTCGATGCGGCGAACGCCGGCCGCGATGGCCGCCTCCCCGAGGAGTCGGAAGAGTCCAATTTCTCCGGTGTTCCGCACATGCGTGCCGCCACACAGCTCCATCGAATACCCATCCAGGGCCTGCGGTTTTCCACCGATCTGAACGACCCGCACCCGGTCCCCGTATTTGTCGCCGAAAAATTGCTGGATTTCGTGGCGTCCTTTCACTTCGTCATACGGAACTTCCAACCAACTGACGGGTTCATTGTCGAGGACCCGTTCATTGACGAGCCGCTCGACATCCCGCACTTGGGAGGGTGTCAGGGGCGCGCTGTTGAAATCGAAAGTCAGCTTGTCTGGCCCGACGAAGGAGCCCTTTTGAGAGGCCTCGCGCGAGACAACTTCATGAATGGCCCAGTGAAGGAGGTGGGTGGCGGAATGATGACGTTCGATCGCGAGGCGGCGCTCGCGGTCAAGGATCACCGAGACTTGGGCTCCGGTTTCAGGGAAATCGTTGCCATCGAGCAGATGAAGCCACGTGTCTCCGGCTTTGCGGGTTTCGGAAATGGTCCACGTGTTGGCGCCTTGGGAAATGATGGCACGGTCACCAACCTGCCCCCCCATCTCGGCATAGCAGGGACTGATGTCGAGAATCACAGCCGTCCGGTCTTTCAAGGCCACAACTTCCAAGACCCTGGCATCGGACTCGCTTTGGTCAAACCCGACAAACTTTGTGGGGCCTTTGGTTTCGATTTTGGAAAGCTCGATGACCTGCTTTTTCTGCGAAGCGCGGGCGCGGGCGCGCTGGGCCTCCATCAGGGCCTCGAACGCCGGGGAGTCCACGGAAAACCCGCGTTCACGGGCCATCAATTCCGTGAGGTCCAGGGGGAAGCCCTGCTCATCATAGAGCTTGAAAGCGAAGGCCCCGGAAATCGTGGCGCCCGCATCCAGGCTTCGGATTTCTTTTTCAAAGAGCTCAATGCCTTTGTCGAGAGTCCGGTTGAAGGCTTCTTCTTCCATGTGAAGGACTTCCTGGACATGACGCTGCCGCGCCCGGATTTCTGCAAAGGCATCCCCCATCGTGCGCACAAGCACATCGGTGAGTTTGTAAAAGAAGGGTTCGTGGAAACCGAGGGTCCGCCCATATTTCACGGCCCGGCGGAGGATGCGGCGAAGGACGTAGTTCCGGTCCGTGTTCCCCGGCGAGATCCCATCGGCAATGGCAAAACCGAGGGTTCGGATATGATCCGAGATCACCCGGAAGGCAATGTCGGTTTCAACAACCGCAGCGGGGGCATCGTCCGTGGGGAGCGTGCTGGAATATTTTTTGCCGCTCAGGGTTTCAATTTCATCAAAGATCGGACGGAAGATATCGGTCTCGTAGTTTGAAATCCTGGCGTCCGCAAAGTTGGTGAAATTTTTGGTGCCTTGCATGATGGACGCCACCCGCTCGAAGCCCATGCCGGTGTCCACATGACGGGCCGGGAGTTCGGAGAACGTGCCATCGGGGTTGGCATTGAACTGGATAAAAACCAAGTTCCAGATCTCGATGCAGCGGGCATCCCCGGTATTGACCAGCTTGCCGCCGGTGTCTCCGAGAGGCGTCAGATCCACATGCAGTTCACTGCACGGACCACAGGGCCCGGTGTCACCCATCATCCAGAAATTGTCCTTTTTATTTCCCCCCACAATATGCACCGCCGGGTCCAACCCCGCTTTGGTGAACAGTCCGGACCAGATGTCATGGGCCTCCTGGTCAAAAGCGCTGGGGTCCCGGGCTTCCGGTTGATAAACCGTGGCGTAAAGCCGCTCTGCAGGCAGTCCCCACCGTTCAACCACCAACTCCCAAGCCCAACGGATGGCCTCCTCTTTGAAATAATCTCCGAAGCTCCAATTCCCGAGCATCTCGAAAAAGGTGTGGTGGTAGGTGTCCAGGCCCACATCCTCAAGGTCGTTGTGCTTCCCCCCGGCCCGGATGCATTTTTGGGTGTCGGCCGCGCGGGGCGGGTCGTAAGGGCAGGCTTTTTCCCCCAAAAAAATCGGGACAAATTGGTTCATCCCCGCGTTGGTGAAAAGCAGATTCGGAGAATCCGGCATCAAGCTGGACGAAGGGACAATGGTGTGCCGTTTCTCACGAAAAAATTCGAGGAAGGATTTGCGCAGGTCGGAAGAGGTCATGGAAATCCCAGAGAAGACCCCGTCTGGGTCAAAATTTCAAGCTCGCAGCGCACATCGCGTGGGCTGGCAGCGCCAGATGGTCAAGGTAACGGTCTTCAAACCCGGGGTCCAGGTTGAGTTCAATGATCCCGGCCTTGAGCCGGTCCATCTCTTCCGCGAGGGATTGATCCAGCATGGCAAGGTAGGCGCCACCAAGCGAGGTGTTTCCGACCGGAGAAATTTGTTCTTCCCGGAAGCCCGGCAGAAGGCCGCAGCGGGTGGCGTGCGGGATCGAGAGGTGAAGCCCGAATCCTCCCGCGAGGTGGAGGGTTTCGATGTCTCCGGCTTCCACGTTCGCCAAGGCAAGCAAGGTCTCAATGCCTGCCGCGATGGCCGCTTTGGCCTGAAGCAGAAGCGCAATGTCCACCTCCCCGATTCGAAGATCCGGCACCTGAGGATCCAGCAGGAAACAGAGTCCATTTTCCTCCTGACGAAAATTCTCCGGATGGTCCTTCACGAAGGACCGCTCAAAACGGCCATGCTCGGTCAACAGACCAACGTCCCGCCCTTCCGCCAAAAAATCGACATACGCGGAGCCGGTGATTCCGTGCGGAGGAGAGCCCTGACCACCCAAGACCGTGCATGTAACCGCGTAAGGATCATTCGAAAGTCGGATTCGGGAAATAACCCCCGATGCTGCCCGCATGCCGCAGAGCAGTCCACAGCCCTCAAAAGCCGGCCCGGCCGCCGTCGCACAGGCCCGCATCGTTTCGCCAGCCTGAAGCAAAATTTCTCCATTGGTTCCCACATCCACCAGGAGCTGCGGACGGCTCGCGTAGGGGAGCCCGCAACACACCGCTCCCGCCGAGATGTCGGCTCCCACATAGGCGGAGAGACCGGGCAAAAAAATCACCGGGCGGGGGATTCCAGGAAAGCCCTCCGGAAAATCCCGGCGTTCGAGAAACGCCGGCGTGAATGGCACCCTGCCCAGCGGGGTGGGATCCTCACCGCAGGCCAGGTGTAGCATCGTCGTGTTCCCGGCAACAACCACTCCCGCAACCGCTTCCAAGGATTGACCGGAAGCCGTCAGCACCTCCTTCAAGAGCGGCTGAAAGGTCAGCTGCCAAAAGTCGTTTTGCAGCCGACGGATATTCTTTTTTTCCGACTGACACAGGTGAATCCTCGTGAGCACATTGTCTCCGCGTCCGACTTGGGCATTCAGGGCGGTGGCCCTGGCCAGCACCTTTCCGGTCGCCAACTCGGCCAGCAAAACCGCAACGGTGGTCGTGCCAAGATCCACAGCCAATCCGAGGGGAGGTCCATTCTTGAAAATGGGATCATTCCCCGCCGGCACACGGGTGCGAAAATCGCTCACAATGGCCGGCGCGTGGGAAAGCAGAGACCTCGCCGGAATTGTGAGAATGAGGCGTCCGGTTTCGGGGGGTCTCTGACAGCAGGCCCTCACGATTTGCGGCGGGTTTGTTTGCAGTTCCACTTCGCAGCCGTGACAGAGGCCCCTCTGTCCACACCGCGTGTTCAGCGCAAAACCGGCATCGGCCAGCAAAGAGGCCAGCGACTGCTCCGGGTTCAGGACCGGCAGAATCCGGCTCTCGCCCGAACTCCAAACTTCAATCTCTGCCGGGGAGTTCACCGCAGGAGTGAGGAGATCGTGGCCGGAGGCGTCCGGTCCGCCGGGGACCCCACAAAGCAGGCATCCCATAAGGCGGGAAAAACGAGGAATTGTGGCTGGCTGAGGGTGAATTGCATTGAAACTTAAATCGGCTTCGTTAATGTCTGAAATTAATCTCCCTAATGTCAGTAAAAAATTATCTTGCCTGTGATCTTGGTGCCGAAAGTGGTCGGGTCATGCTGGGCACCTTGAGCGACGGAAAAATCACCCTCAAAGAATATCACCGGTTCCCCAGCGCGGTGGTGACCATCGGCGGCAGTCTTCGGTGGAACATTCTTCAAATTTTTGAGGAAATCCGGGTCGGCCTCCGTGCCGCTGCAAAAGAAGGCCTGCCCATTTCCGCGGTGAGCACCGACTCGTGGGGCGTGGACTATGTTCTGATCAAAGAGGGGGAGCCCTGCTTGACAATTCCTTTTCACTACCGGGACGGACGAACCGATGATGGGTTCGCCCGTGTTTTTGCCAAAGTCGCGAAGGATGCCATCTTTGAGAGCACGGGCATTCAGTTCATGCCGTTCAACACGATCTTTCAGTTGAATGACGATGCAGAAAAACGTGCGGACATTTTGGGCTTGAGCGATGGGTTTCTTAATATTGCCGATTACCTGAATTATTTGATGAGTGGTGTGGCACGAGCCGAGGAATCGTTGGCGAGCACCACCCAGCTTTACAATCCCAGAACCAAAACATGGGCCTGGGATCTTGTGTCAGCGATTGGTCTGAAAGATTCCCTTTTCCCGAAAGTCGTGCCCTCCGGCACCGTGTTGGGGCCGCTGCTGCCGGAACTTGCCCAATCCACAGGACTCTCCGGTGTTCAGGTCGTGGCGACGTGCTCCCATGACACCGGGGCAGCCATTGCGGCCGTTCCCGCCGAAGGAGAAGACTGGGCCTACCTGAGCTCGGGCACGTGGTCTTTGCTGGGCGTCGAGTGCTCCCAACCGATCATCAACGAAAAAAGCCGGGCGCTGAATTTCACCAATGAGATGGGTTATGGGGGAACCACCCGGTTCCTCAAAAACATCATCGGCCTGTGGATTATCCAAGAATGCCGCCGGACATGGGCGGCTGAAGGGCAGGAATTCGACTACGGCACCCTCACCCGACTTGCCGCCGGGGCTCCGGCCCTGCGGAGCCTGATTTTCCCGGATGCCCCACAGTTTTCGAAACCGGGGGGAATGCCGGAAAAAATCGCGGCCTACTGCCGGGCGAGCGGGCAACCCGTGCCCGCATCCCCCGGCGAGTTTGTTCGTTGCGCCATCGACAGTTTGGCCCTCCTTTACCGCAAGACCTTGGAAGAGCTGATTTCTGCCACGGGAACCCCCATCAACCGTCTGCACATCGTGGGTGGCGGCAGTCGGAACGGGGTGCTTAATCAAGCCGCGGCCGATGCCACGGGCCGGACCGTCCTGGCAGGCCCGGTCGAGGCCACCGCCCTCGGGAATGTGCTCATCCAGGCTCTGGCTCTGGGGCACCTCTCTTCCGTCTCGGAACTTCGCAGCATCGTCAAATATTCCTTCGAATCAGAAATCTACACACCCTCCCAAGCCCCCGAATGGGAACAGGCCTTTCAGCGTTTCGAAAAACTTCCGCAAGAATGAAAGTCAGCCTCTTCATCCCGTGTTTTGTGGATGCCCTTTTTCCGAACGCCGGGATGGCGGCGGCCACCGTGCTCGAACGCCTCGGTCACACAGTCGATTACCCGGAGGGCCAGACCTGCTGTGGGCAACCTCCTTTCAACACCGGCATGTGGAACGAGGCCCGCGAGGTGGCCCGGCGTCAGCTGAAAGTCTTTCAGAATTGCGAGGTGATTGTTTCGGTTTCCGGGTCTTGCGGGGCGATGATGAAAGTGTTTTATCCCGAACTCTTTCATGGCGACCCCGACGAAGCCGCAGCCAAAACCATTGCCTCGAAGACCCATGAATTCTCGGATTTTTTGGTCAATGTTCTGGGAGTGACAGATGTCGGAGCGAGGTTTCCAGGAAAGGCGACTTTTCATGATGGGTGTCATGGCCTGCGGGAACTCGGCCTGAAACAGCCTCCGCGCAAACTCTTGGCAGCTGTCCGCGACCTCGAACTGGTCGAGATGGGCGAGGCGGAGACGTGTTGTGGTTTTGGGGGCATGTTTTCTGTCAAATTTCCGCGCATCTCAAGCGCCATGGGAGAAGTCAAATGTGACTCCATCATCGAAACCGGTGCCGACTTCGTGATCTCGAACGACTCCAGCTGCCTCATGCAAATCGACGGCCTCCTGAACCGCACCAACCGCCCCCGCAAATGCCTGCACCTTGCAGAGGTCCTCGCACAACAATGAAAACGGCCCCCCACCGTAGCGGAAAACGGAACGTTTTTCGATCGCCCGGCCGTTTGGTTCGTAATAGCTGAATATTATGCTTTCACCCGTTCAGGAATTCAAATCCAGCGCCAAACGGCTCACCGCCGATTTGCGTCACCGCGGTCTGATTCAAAAAGCACTATCCGGGTATTACGTGAAGCGGGATGAGAACAAGGCCCGTTTTCAGAGTTGGCAGGGTGCCCGCGATCTCGCGGCGGAAATCAAATACGAAGCTGTCAACCATCTCGACAAATACCTTGTGGAGTTTGTTGACAAGATCGAGGCCCGGGGAACGGTGGTTCACTGGTGCCCGGATGGCCAATCCGCACGGGAGGCCATCCTAAAAATTGCCTCGGACAACAACGTTCGATCGATCATTAAATCGAAGAGCATGACCACCGAGGAAATTCATTTGAATGAGGCCTTGGAAAAAAACGGCTACGGCGTTTTTGAATCTGATCTTGGGGAATACATTGTGCAGTTGCGTCACGAACCGCTATATCACCTGGTGTTTCCGGCCATGCACCTCACCCGGGGGGAAATCAGCGACCTCTTCACCAAAGAGTTGGGTAGCGCCCCCACGGACAGCCCGGAAGAACTGACCATGATTGCCCGGCGCGTGATGCGGGAAAAATTTTGTGAGGCCGAAATGGGCATCAGCGGCGCCAACTTTGCCGTGGCGGAAACCGGCATGATTTCCATCACCGAAAACGAGGGCAACGCGCGTCTGACGACTTCCCTGCCCCGGATCCATGTGGCGGTGCTTGGCATCGAGAAGGTCCTGCCACGGATGCAGGACCTTGCATTGTTCCTGCCCATGTTGGCAACTTCGGGATCGGGCCAGGCTCTCACGTGTTACAACACCATGTTTGGCGGTCCTCGCCAACCGGGTGAGGCAGACGGTCCCGAACAATTTCATATCATCCTCCTCGACAACCGGCGAACCGAACTGCTTGCCGACGCCGAGCAGCGGGATGCGCTCCACTGCATCCGTTGCGGGGCCTGCCTGAATGTGTGTCCGATCTTCAAAAATGTGGGGGGACACAGCTACGGCACGACATATCAGGGCCCCATCGGCTCGGTGATCACCCCGCACCTTCGCGGATTGCAGGACTGGAAACACCTCTCCGGGGCGAGTTCCCTCTGCGGGGCCTGCACGGAAACCTGCCCGGTCAAAATCAACCTGCATCACCACCTGCTCCACAACCGCAGAAACGCCGCGGCCCAAAAACCGCTGTGGTGGGAACGCATCGCTTTTCGCGGATTTGTGATTCTTATGAACACCCCCTGGCTGTATCTGACGGCTCTCCGGCTCGGACGCCTCGGACAAGTCTTCCATCCCCTTGTTGACAAATCCCTCCTTGACCCGCTCCAAGCGTGGACTCAAAGCCGCACCTTCCCGAAACTCGCGAAAAAGAGTTTCCACGAACTCTGGAGGGAACGACAAAAAGCTTCATGAGCGGACGCGAAACCATCCTTGCCAGAATTCGTGAAGGGCTCCGCCAGCCCGCGCCCCACCCCCATGCCTCGCACCACCAAGGGGAAACAGCCACCGAGCCGCACGAAGCCCGGGATTGGTTGCCCCCCGTGGGCGAGTCCCTGACCCAGCAGATTGAGCTCTTCCGCAAAAATGCCGAAGCCCTCAAAGCCACCTTCCACATCTTTGAGACACAAGCCGCCGCAGCGGCCGCTTTGGCATCTTTGGCCGCAGGTTGGAAAACCATCGCCGTTCACCGGAGTCCACTGATTGAACCTCTTCTTCCGGCTTTGCAGGTTTCCGGCATTCCGTGGCTTTACGCGGATGATGGCTATGAAAAAGCCGGCCTTGCCGCCTGCGATGCCGGCATCACCACCTGCGAGTGCCTTGTGGCCCAAACAGGCAGCGTGCTTGTCACCTCGGCGACCTCCGGCGGACGGGCCCTCTCGGTTCTCCCCCCTCACCACATCGTGATCGCCCGCCGTCAACAAATGCTCCCCGACCTTGAAGCAGCGTTTGCCCATCTGAAAACCACCCACGGAAACAATCCCCCCAGCATGGTCTCCTTCATCACCGGCCCCAGCCGGACCGGGGACATCGAACGCATCCTCGTCCTCGGTGCCCACGGCCCCAAAGAATTGACGATCTTCCTCGTGGACTAAAAACCGACAACGTTGGTAGCCACGTTCCATTTTTCCCGCCACTATGGAGCTCACAGAAAAATTTCTTGTCTCGCTGGGTGGTTGGCCGGCCTTTGGTCGGGCGAAGGCCCTGCACGACGCCGGGATGGTGAGCGAAGCCGCGTATGATCCGCCTCTCTTGAGAGGCAAGATCCGCGAGGGCGGAAAACAATTTTTGAGCGGGTTGCGAATCAAAAGTTCGTCGGACATCGAGAACCTTTGCCCGTGTCGGGAGAGCCGTCAGCGGGGGATCATCTGTGAACATGCCCTTGCCATCGGGATTGCGGTGTTGCGACCTAAAAAAACGGTCCCGACCGAAGCCCCGGCAAAATCAACATTCCCTTCGACCCGCCAGGCCACCGAAGCACACCCCAAAGTCATCATCAAACTTGAGGGGTCCTTGCGACATTTGGAGGCAGAGATTGATTTTCAATATCCGAAGCCGGACGTTTCAAATCCCCGCTTTGAAGCCGGGGTTTATCAAGAACTTTTGGAGGCGGGATTCGAAGAGGGGGCAGGCAAGGCCGTTCTGCGGGGTGAGGATGGAATTCTTGCATTTCTTGCGGCGAAGTTGCCGAAGTGGAAAGACACGTGGCAGGTGGAAACCGGCGGGCGATTTGAACATGTGACCAAAGACATCGTGACCATCGAACCCCAATTCGCGATTCGTGACCGCGATGATGGGTGGCTGGATTTTCATGTGCATTTTCATGCCGGGCGGGAGGCCGTCTTTTCCTCCGCAGAGCTTCAGCGGTTGCTGCAATCCGGAAAGCCTCATGTTCGTCTCAAAAATGGGAGGATAGCCATTGCGAATGCCGGGTTGGCATCGGACTTGGAGGAGGTCCTGCGCGACTGCAACCCCCGTCAGGAACGCGGTGGCTATCAGGTTCCGCCCGAACAGCGCGCCTATCTGGAGGCCAGTCTCACAGCCTGGGGGGTGGCTGCCCGAAAAGCTCCCAAAACACCGACGGAGTCCGACTTGGGAACCCTGCGCAAAAACTTGCGCAACTACCAAGTGGAGGGAGCCCTCTGGTTGTTGGACCTTGCCCGCAGAAAATCCGGGGGAATCCTGGCGGATGAAATGGGGCTCGGAAAAACGGTCCAAATGTTGGCGGTCATGGAGGCCATGCCCGGTCCCTGTCTGGTGGTGTGCCCGTCATCCTTGGTTTGGAATTGGAAGAAGGAAGCCAACAAATTTCTTCCAGATATGCCGGTCCTGACCATTGAGGGACCCGATCGCAAAGCGCGATTTTCGCAATTGGCGGAGGCCCGTCTGGTGGTGACCAGCTACGCGACGCTGCGACGGGATATCGAACGCTATGCCGGTGTTGTGTTTTCAACGGTGGTGTTGGACGAGGCCCAGCATATCAAAAACCCGGACAGTCAAAATGCCAGGTCTGCCTGCGCGATTCGCGGGGACAGCCGGTTTATTTTGACGGGAACTCCCGTCGAGAATTCGTTGCGGGATCTCTGGTCGCTTTTTGAATTTGCTTTGCCGGGGTATCTTGGGAGCCGGAATGACTTCCGGGATCGGTATGAAGGTCCATTGCAAGCCGGGCTCAAGGGGACCACATGGGAACGCCTCTCACGGCGAATCTCGCCCCACATGCTCCGCCGCCGCAAAGCCAACATCCTTCCCGAGTTGCCCGACAAAATCGAGCAGGTGATTGAAATTGAATTGAATGACGGGCAAAAGGCCGCCTACACACAACTTCAGGTGGCCGCCCGCGAAAAAATTGACACACTCCGGGAGAACGGCGGAGGCACCGCACGCATGCAGGCCCTCACAGCGCTTCTGCGGCTGCGTCAGGCCTGCTGTGACCTTCGTCTTCTGGGTTCCGAATCCGCGACCCCTTCGGCAAAACGCGTGGCCCTCATGGAATTGCTCGAAGAAGCCGGGGATGGCGGGCATCGCACGCTGGTGTTCAGTCAGTTCACGGGAGTCCTCGATCTGATCGCCGGCGACCTCCAGGAGAGGGACATCGCATTTGTGAGATTGGATGGTTCCACGAGGGATCGCCAGGCGGTGGTGGAGGAGTTTCAGAACAATGACACCATTCCTGTTTTTCTGATCAGTCTGAAAGCGGGTGGGACGGGACTGAATCTCACGGCAGCGGATACTGTCATTCACTACGACCCCTGGTGGAATCCCGCCGCCGAGGCCCAGGCCAGCGACCGCGCCCACCGGATCGGCCAAAAAAAGGTCGTGAATGTGATCAAGCTCATTGCGAAAGACACCGTCGAAGAGAAAGTGCTGCGCATGCAAATTTCGAAGCGCGAACTCCTTGAGGCCACCTTGGATGCCGATGCGGTGATTGGTTCTTTGAGCGCCGAAGACCTTGGCGAGTTGATCTAGGCTCTCCCGATTGACAAGTCTGCATCCCGAAAGGCCTCACCACTCGTTTCATTTAATTATGTTAAAAAGAAACAACATCAAACAGGAGGCCTTGGTTTTGGCGGTGGCTTGCATTGTCATGGCTTTAAAAATTGGAATTGGCATCTTCCTTTTTCAAAATTGGCGGGCGCGCGAGGCCGCGGCGGGGCGTTTTGTGTCCCGCGATTCCGAAATGGAATAAAAAAGGGGGCGGCAGAAAACTGCCGCCCCCTTTGGGATCAGAATTGATGCTCGATTAGAAGCTCAAGCGGAGGCCTGCGCGGATGTCGCTTCCATTGGCGGGGTTGCCAATATACCAGCGGCTGTCCACAAAAGTTCCGATATTTGGAGTGATGCGGAATTCCAAGCCACCACCCACGTTGAAATACCCATAAGAGGTGCCTCCCAGTCCGGCGCCACCGCCCACCAGGGCGTAAGGAGCCAACCGAAGGGACTCAATCGGGTAGCGGAGAATGCCGTAACCACCGAGGTGGTAGATGGCCGGGCCATTGGAGGTCCAGAAATTCTCAACCCCGATACCGAAGTAACGGGCGAAGATATAGTTGAAGGCAAAACCACCCCCGGCCCCGGTGCGGATGATGTGATCCCGGCTGGATGGTTTGCGGAAGAATTGATGATAAAATCCATCGACTTGGAATTCCGTGTCACGGAACAAGCTGATGGGTTCAATCACTTCTTTGGATTCTTTGAAGGTTTTCCCGGATCCGGCGGTGGCACTGGTCAGTGCCACGGCGCAGAGGGCTGCGATTAAGGAGAGCTTTTTCATTACAAATTACTAAAAATCAGAAAGCTTTCAATTTTGCAACCGTTATTTTTTGGTGGTTGTTTTTTGGTGGTTGTTTTTTGGTGTGATGAAAAGTGGGGGACTTGACAGGCTCTGGGACCGCTGGCTTCACCCGCTATTCCCAACACCAAAAAGAAAACCCCGCTTCCCATTGAGGGAGGCGGGGTTTGTTCTTGAATCGGGGTTTCTTCAGGAGATCTGACGAAGAAGGTCCACGCAGCGGTTGCTGTAGCCCCACTCGTTGTCATACCAACTGATCAATTTGAAGAAGTTGGCATTGAGTTCGATCCCGCTTCCTGCGTCGAAGATGCTGGAGTGGGTGTCATGGATGAAGTCCGAAGAAACAACCTCGTCCTCGGTGTAGGCCAGGATTCCTTTGAGGTAGGTCTCGCTCGCCTTTTTCATGGCTGCCGAAATTTCCTTGTAGCTGGTCGCTTTGGTGGTTTTGACCGTGAGATCCACGACCGAAACCGTGGGAGTGGGAACGCGGAAGGACATGCCGGTGAGCTTGCCTTTGACTTCGGGGCACACCAGCGCAACGGCTTTGGCTGCTCCGGTCGTGCTGGGAATGATGTTGATCGCGGCACTGCGTCCGCCCTTCCAATCCTTGCGGCTTGGTCCATCCACGGTCTTCTGGGTGGCCGTGTAGCTGTGAACGGTTGTCATGAGACCTTCAGAAATCCCGAAGCCTTCCTTGAGCAACACATGGACAATGGGGGCCAGGCAGTTCGTGGTGCAGCTGGCGTTGGAAATGATGTGATGTTTGGACGCATCGTATTGGTCATTGTTGACACCAATCACGACGGTGATGTCCTCGCCTTTGGCGGGGGCGGAAATGATCACCTTCTTGGCACCGGCATCCAAGTGGCCTTTCGCCTTGGAGGCTTCTGTGAAGAGTCCCGTGGACTCGATGACGATGTCCACCCCGAGTTCTTTCCATGGGAGGGCGGCGGGGCCTTCTTTGACGGCAAGGCATTTGATCTTCTGGCCGTTGACGACGAGCGTGTCGTCTTCCTCAAGGGAGGGGTCGGATTTTTCGCTGTGAACTTCTCCGGCGAACCGGCCTTGGGTCGAGTCGTATTTGACGAGGTAAGCGAGGTTGTCTGCGGGGACGAGGTCATTGACCGCAACGACTTTGTAACCTTTTTCGAGAAGACCTTGTTCGACGATTGCGCGGAAGACGAGACGTCCGATTCGGCCGAAGCCGTTGATTCCTATGGTAGCCATGAAGTGATGAGTATGATTTTGGTTGTTGAGTGAGCCACCTATCAAAGGACCGGAAGGCGTTCGCGTCAACAATCAAAACGTCTCCTGTGCCTCAACGTGAGGTCAAGAATTTGCGCGGCGGCTTCATCGTGGCCGATTCCCGTGGAATCCACGCGAAAATCAGAAAATTCGGTGTAGATCGGAATGCGTTTTTCGAGGAGTTCGTCAAAACGGAGGCGGGGATTTTGGGTTTGGAGGAGCGGCCTGCGGGAGGTGCGGGTGGCGCGTTCAAACAAGACGTCGGGATCCGCGTCCAACCAGGCGACTGTGGCAACCTTTCTGAGGCTGGCACAATTTTCCGGATCGAGCACCAGCCCACCCCCGGTTGAGAGCACCACCCCGCACACGCCGACAAGTTCGGAAAGCACCCGCTTTTCGATGACACGAAAATGTTCCTCACCCTCCGATGCAAAGATTTCAGCGATCGATCGGCGTTCGGCTTGCACAATGAGATCGTCGGTGTCCACAAAGCGGTGACCGGTGAGCACGGCAAGCCGTCGGCCGACGGAGGATTTTCCGCAGCCCATAAAACCGATCAATGCGATATTTGGAAGCACCCGCTTATACTTTCACAACCGAGCGGGCGCGTGAACCTTTTTGGTCAACCACCAATTCATATTCCACGGGGTCTCCGGGTTCCAACGTCCGGTAGCCCCCGGCTTTGATCTCCGAGTAGTGGACAAAAACATCCCCCGGGACATTGGGATCGATCAGAAACCCGAAGCCCTTCTTATTATTGAACCATTTCACAGTTCCTCTTGGCATTTAGGTCATTTCCCTGTTGAAAAGTGTGGTGTCACCTGACCGCCATGATTTCCGGATCCCACGGGCAGTCAAATGCCACAAAGCAACAATTCTGTAACAAATGAAGTCTCCATCCCAACATGAGTCGCCCCTGGTCGGAATCATCATGGGCAGTCAATCGGATTGGGAGACCATGAAAGAGGCCCATGGTGTGCTGGAACAGTTGGGCGTCCCGCACGAATTCCAAGTGATCTCGGCCCACCGGATGCCGGACGCGATGGCAGAATATGCCAAGGCAGCGCGCGGGAGAGGCCTGCGGGCCATCATCGCCGGGGCCGGTGGCGCGGCGCATCTGCCGGGGATGGTCGCTGCCCACACGCTGGTCCCGGTGCTGGGCGTGCCGGTGCAAAGCAAGGCGCTTCAGGGTATGGATTCCCTGCTGTCCATCGTGCAAATGCCAGCGGGGGTTCCCGTCGCAACCTTCGCGATCGGGATTGCCGGCGCAAAAAATGCGGCCCTATTTGCCGCAGCCCTCTTGGAGCGGGAACATCCCGACATTTCACAAAAGTTGGCAGCCTTCCGCGAAAGCCAGACCCGCCAAGCCTCGGAAAGCTCTTTGGAGCCTTGAAAACCCGGCGGGTCGAAGGGGACTCCGGTGTTCATGCCGCAGCAAGGCTCTTAAAAATGGGAGAGCTTGTTGCCGTTCCCACGGAGACGGTTTACGGACTGGCCGCCAAGGCCCTTGATCCCATCGCCTGCGCCAAGATCTTTGAAGCCAAAGCACGACCGCTTTCCGATCCCCTGATCATTCATATTCCGGAAATGTCATGGCTGAAGCGTTTGTCGCAGCCGTCGAGGCTTGCCACCGAATTGGCCCAAGCCTTCTGGCCGGGTCCCCTCACCTTGGTGGTCGCCAAAAAAGGGTGTGTGCCGGATTTGGTCACTGCCGGCCAAGAAAGCGTGGCAATTCGTATGAGCGCCCATCCCTTGTTCGCCGGGGTTTTGAATGCCCTCGGCGAGCCCGTGGCGGCTCCGAGTGCCAACCGGTTTGGTCGCATCAGCCCAACCACGGCAGGGCATGTCATGGAAGAGCTGGAGGGGAAAATCCCGATGATCCTTGATGGAGGCCCCTGCCAGCATGGCATCGAAAGCACGATTGTGCTGATTGCCGGGAACACCCTTCAAATCCTAAGGCATGGGCCGATCACCGTCGATCAACTCTCGGCCTATGCGAAAATCCACGAGGGCGAATCCCAAGTTCTGGCTCCCGGACGCCTCAAGAGTCACTACGCCCCACAAACCCCCTTGGAAATTCAAACCGTCTCTGCTCTGAGGGGCTGGCCTCACACATCGCGAAAAACCGGTCTGCTGGCCTGGCAACATTCGATCAGCGGATTCAACGCCACGGAGGTGTTAACGCCGTCAGGGAATCCCATCGTGGCCGCAACAAACCTTTATGCGGCCATGCGCCGGTTGGATGCCGCCGGGCTGGACCTCATTCTGGCCGAAGAACCGCCATTGGCAGGTCTCGGCACGGCCATCTTCGACCGACTAAAGAAGGCCGCTGCCTGATCGCGAAAAACTGAGGCGCGAGTTGCATCACTCCCGCTGCAAGTCTGATCCTCCACGCGACGTCAACTCCCACACGGTCGGGACGACCATGCCCCCTGACCTGGGTGGCAACCTCTCCAATAGGATGAGTTCTGCCGGTCGGTTGTCGGGACGCCCGTGCCCCCTGACCTGCGTGGCAACCTCTCCAACTTTGAAGCACACCCGGCAGGGAAAATCAGAAGAGGTTCGACCGGGCTTTCTTCAGGGTTTCCTGCAGTTGGGCGAGCAGCGCCACGGCTTCGGTTTCTTTGAGAGCAAATTGCTCGGCCCGGGCCGGCGAGTTGGTCGCCAGGAATTCAATTTCCAAGATGACCATCTCCGCCGTGCGGATCACTCCCTCCAACTGACGAATGGAGTCCCTCGACGTGCGATTTTCCGAGATGATTTGACGATAAAAATCATTTTGGAAGGCCAGCCAGGTGAAGGCCGCATCCAACCCGGTGTAACCGCCGGCAAGTCGTCCATCCGATGCAAAGGCGGGAGGTGTGGGGTCATTGGGTCGAAGAGGCAGCACGGATTGTGGCGTCTCGGCAATCCCCGTGGAACTGCGGCGGTCGTTGATGACATCCGGCGTGATAAAGATGATCAGATTTCTGCGGTTCTGAGCCCGTCCCTTGCTTTTGAAGAGCTGGCCGATACCGGGAATATCTTTGAGAAGCAAAATGCCGTTGTCAACTTGCTCATCAAAAGTCTCTTCCAGTCCCCCGACGGCCAGGGTGTAGCCCGAGTCCACTTGGAGAGCGGCTTGGTAAACGCGGGAGGTGGTGACGGGATATTCATTCGTCTGTCCAATACCGGTGCTGATGGGTTTGAAACGCAGGATGTTGGAGACAGTGATCGCCACATTCATGAAGACCGATCCATCCGGCATGGTTTTGGGCAGAATGTTGAGCTGGGTTCCAATCGGGAGATATTCGATGCCGCTGGTCTGCGTCGATGACCCTCCCGAGGAGTTGGTGGCCGAGGATCCGAGGATCGGCTCATTGCGCGCATTGGAAATGGCGACCTCCCGGTTGTTGACAGTGAGCACACGCGGGTATTGGACGATGCTGGCATCGCGGTCTTCCATGAAGGCCTCAATGGCGAAACTGATATCTTTGGGAGACAAGACAGCCGTGTAGGCAGCTCCCAAACCTGATTGGTAGCTCCGGAGGGAATCGTAAACGTCCGAGGTCAGATCCGAAGCACTGTCCACTGTGGTATTGAGGGCTTCGCCAATGGCTGTGCGGTTTCGAAAGCTCCCGTCGGCATTAAAATCGTAGTTCCCGCTGGTAGTGACCCCTGCCAGACTACTGGGAGTCGTTGGCCCGGAGGATCCGCTGCCCGATTCGCTACCGAACCGTCCTGTGTCACGGAAGGTGGTGGTGTTGCTGAAGCCCTCGTTTGTGGAGCGGTTAAAACCCTCCTCACGGGTATTGTTAATACCGTAGTTAATACCCCCATCCGCAACCAGCTGCTGCGAGAGGTTGATATCATACCCACCTTGCATCGTATTCGCCCAGTTGATGCCAACCTCTTTTGTGGGATCTCGGGTTGTTTCAAAGAATTTGACTTCGATTCCGATGAGGGCTTGGGGCCGGTCGGCGGCGGCCAGGAACCCTTCCACCCACTGGTGCTGTTGGCGGGTGGCCACGATGTAGATTGTGTTCGTGTCGGAATTAAAGGTCACGGATGGCTCGCCGGGGGCCAGATCAGCGACGGCTGAGAGATTGCCACCGTAGGGATTAATCCCAGAATTGGCGGAGAGCGGCGGAAAGTTATCCACGCTGGCGTCTTGGTCGGCCACAAGGCCCCGGACTCCGGTGCTGGGAATTTTGAGGAGATTTTTGATTTCTTCAATCAGTGCGGGCTCTTCCGTGGTGAACACCGATTGGGGCTGCTGAAGTTGGACATTGGGGACAGCGGCGCTGGCATTGATGTTGCTGGTGTTTTGCTGACTCACTCCGCCCGTGTTATTGGCGTCAATCCTGACCCGGTCTTGGGGGGTATACTTCAAGCGGTAGATCCGACCGATCAGTTCGCTCTCGTTGTAGGGCCGTATGAACCACACCCCGTTTTCATAGATCAAGGCCACATCGTTTGCTTTGGCGATGCTTTCAAGCACAAGGAACGGGCTGGCCCGCATGGTGAATGTGACAAGAATATCATCAATGGAAGGCACACCCGAACTGCGTTCGCTGGGGATACGTTCCTGCATGGAGATGAAGGGGATCCCGGCATCGTCGGCAAGGAACCGAAGGACATCCCGCAGGGACGCCCGATCAAATTTATACAACTTGGGAGGAGACGTGCGCAGGCTGTTCGCAATGGCATTGCCTTCGCGATAATCGCTGAAGACAGAAAACGAGCTGGCCTGAATTTGTGGGGCGGGAGCCGGGGTGGGAGCGGCAATTTTGAGGGGAGTCCCTTGCGCGAAAACTCCCGGAGCTGACGCCAAAAGACCGATCGTGACGATCGACAAAATAACAGAGCGGAGGCCAAGACGGGGTCTCATCCGTGTGGTCGGTGTTGAGGGGCAGTGCCCAAATCTTTTGACTGGGGCGGCGGTGTTGCGTATGTGAATAACCATCCTTTGTTTGGGCTAAAGCGCTAAGAATGTGAACAACTAACCAGCTTACGCAACGCCTGACCAGAAAAATTTACGCAACAAATTGAAAAAGAATTCCGCATGGCTGAAGGAGACACCCTTTGCTCATCGCGGGCTGTTTGGCGGGGATGCCCCGGAAAATTCCCTGACCGCCATCCGGCGGGCAAAAGCGCTGGGATTCCCGGTGGAAATTGACGTGCAAGCCACCCGGGATGGGCGGGTGGTGGTTTTTCACGATTGGTCGCTGGAGCGAATGACCGGTCACGGATCCCTTGTGGTGGACACGGTCTGGAAGGACTTGTCCCAACTTCGCCTGAACGGGACCCAGGAGGCGATTCCTTCCCTGGAGCACGTGCTTGAGGAGGTCAACGGGCAAGTCGGGCTTCTCATTGAGATCAAGAACCGGGGCCGGGTTGGCATGACCGAATCCGCTATAGCGTCAGTGCTGGACAAGTCTCCCGGTGCTTTTGCCATTCAATCCTTCAACCCCCGGACCGTGTTATGGTTCAAGAACCACCGACCCCGATATCTGCGGGGTCAGATATCCTGTCATTTCGAAACGGACCCGATGCCAGCATGGAAAAAAGCGCTTTTTGCGAACTACGCCACGAATGGCTTCACCACGCCCGATTTTATTGCCCATGACTGGCGGCGACTCCCCGCGCTGATTCCAATGGCGATCAAGAGATTTTTGCGGTTGCCATTGTTGGGGTGGACGGTGCGATCCCAACGTGAGCAGGACGCCTGCCTGGCTTGGGCCGACAACACCATCTTCGAAGGATTTGTCCCGCGCGAAGGGGGCCGTCCGGAATGATTCAAAGTGGTGAGAGTTGGAGTCGAACACGGCAGCACACGCCGGGGGGGGTAATGAAAGCTGGGTGAGGTTGCCTCTGCAGGCCAAGGGGCACGGTCGTCTCGACCGTTTGGTGTTGGCTGCGCTTGGAGCGTCAAACTTGAAACGGGCGGGACGCACCGTTCCCCCTGACTTGCCCAGCTTTCATCACCCATGCCGTCGCAGCGGCGAAGAAGCTTGATTTTCTGGCAGAATCGGCGAAAGGAAGACCCCATGAATCGCTTTCTTCTCCTGATTGCCGCCTTTTTTTGTCTGTCCGTTTCCGGAGCCAAGGCCGAGACAGGACGCGAATACATTTTGGTGAGCGGGGGACCGGCCTTGATGGAATGGGAGAAATTCAAAGCCCAGCCTCATGACCGCTGGTGGTGGAACTTCATCCGGGCCGCGAAGGTCCGCATCCAGGAGCTACAGAAACAGCACGGCCCGAACGTCCCCATCACGTGGCTGGTTTATCGTCCGGGCTACGTCCGCCGCAGTCAGCGCCAGGACATCTCGGATGACCTGATGGCCAATATCATCAGCGTCCGCGACAAATTTAAAATCAACCTTGTCTGGTTCGACACCACCGATCAATTGCTTGGCTACATCAACAATGGCCGGCCAAGGGACCGGGTCAAAATCGCCAACTTCGAATTTTATGGTCACTCCAACCGGGCGTGTTTCATGTTTGATTACAGCAACGAGATTGACAGTGCCTCCAAGGTTTGGCTTCACGAAAAGGAGCTTCGAAAAATCAAGCGGGGAATCTTCACCAAAGATGCCTTTGTCAAAAGCTGGGGGTGCCACACGGGCGAAAGCATGAGCAAGGCCTGGCGGGCGGCCACGGGGAAACGCATGATTGGGGCCATCGGCAAAACCGACTATGCCTACGGCCACCTTCGGGGCTGGGTTCCGGCTCTCAGCCGGGGTGCGCGTTGGGGCGGCTGA
Source organism: Terrimicrobiaceae bacterium (assembly GCA_040881805.1). Lineage (GTDB taxonomy): Bacteria > Verrucomicrobiota > Verrucomicrobiia > Chthoniobacterales > Terrimicrobiaceae > JAJTZA01. The sequence goes on from JBBECL010000157.1 coordinate 21,609, forward strand.
GGCAAAAAAACCCAACCTACTTGATCTCGCGGAGCTTCCCCTTCGTCCGGCGCACGATGGATTGCATTTCCCGCTTGTCGAGCGGCTTCATCTGGAAGCCAATAAAGTGAATGGGACCCTCGGCACCTTCCAGGGGGAGTTCCTTGACCAACTTTTCCACTTCTTCCCAAGGAATGGTTTGCAGCCCGCGCTGGAAGCTGCCGTCAGAGACCAAATATATTACGTCGGGCTCCATGGTTGCGGCGCGCTTCAAAATACCAAGCAGGCCCTCAGGATTGCTGACCACGGTTCGTGAAGCGGGCATTGTTCCAGTTTCCCCCCATTCCCGGTCGACCCAGTCACGAACCCCGGCAATGTTGCCATCGTTTGCAGGGACAAGTTCAGGGCGGAAGGATTTGTAATTTTGAGCAAACAAAATGATCCCAAACCGGGAGGAAGCCGGGAGTTGGGAGATCAGTTCGATGGCCTCCTCCTTGATGCGGGAGAGCGGCATCCCGCTGGCGGCGGCTTTGTTGACTACGCTCGAGGAAATATCAAACATGAGGAGAATTCTCTTCCCGCTCGACTGGATGCCCATGAATGAGAAACCCGTGCCAGTCCCTCCCAGGCCGCCGGCCCCCTCGCCTCCTCCGCCCGTCCCGGCGGTGCCCACCAAGCTGGAAACCTGATCGCTCACAATCGCCGAGGGATCCAAAGGCAGCATCTGGTCCATCGGAAGCTTGGGCAGTTCGGGCAGCGCAAACGCGGCGGGCTGCATGCTCTGCATTTTGTCATTGAAGGTGGGCTTGGGTGTCATGGCATCAAAGGCCGCCATGTTCATCTTGTGCTCCCGCTGCTTTGCGGGCAGACGGATATCTTTCTTGACCACAAAGGTGGCCGGAGGAGGAAATATATAGCGGGCGATGACGAGCACGCCCGCTGCCAGGGCTCCAAAAACGTGGATTCCAACCACAATCAGAAGAATGGAAAAAATCAGCCGCCGCCGACTTTTTTTGGCTTTTTCGCTTTCGTCCAAAAATGTCTCGATGCCGGCCATTCAGGTTTCCTCCTCGCTGGAGTCCGCAAAGGTGACGCCGGTGATTTCTGCCATGGCGCAGGCATTCAGGACGGTCACAATGCGCTGGTGCGTGGAACCATCCTCGGCATCGATGGTCACCAAGGCCTCGCTTTTGTTGGCATCCGCCGTTTCTTTGAATCGCTTGAGCGTGGAGATCAGGGTAGGCAAAACCTCGTCCGTGGGGCTGTCCATGGGCAATTCATTCAGCAGCACCTGCCCATCACTTCGGATAAGGATCCGTTGCTCGTCGGGGATATCCAGCGCCTCGTCCTGCGCCACGGTGCCGGGCAGGCCGATATTGATATCGCTCTCTTGCTTGGTGGGTTTGGCCGTGACCATAAAAAAGACAAGCAAGAGGAACACCATGTCAATCATGGGGCCCATTTGCATCTCAACGGCGGGGTGGGTTTTGCGTTTGATCTGCATGGGGATCAGTTTTGATACGTTCCAAAAATGATATTGATCGCCCCGGCTTCGCTGGCGATTTTCATGAGCTCTTTGACCTGACGACCCGGGGTCATGGCATCGGCCCTCACGTAGAGGCGGAGGGGGGGCACGTTTTTGAAACGATCTTTGAGGTATTCGGTGAGTTCCTTTTTGTCAACGGGCCGCTGACCCACAAAATATTTGCCATCGCCATCGATGCTTATGATGTCGCGGTCGCTGAGGTCGGAGGGGATCACGGCATTGCTGGCCGTGGGGAGTTTGATATCCAGCTTGACCTGCTCCTTGGAGATTTTGGTGGTCACCATGAAAAACACCAGAAGCAGAAAGGTCATATCAATCATCGGGGCCAATTGAAAACCGACCTCGTCCTCCTGTTTTTTGACCAGTCTCATGCCTGGGATTGTTCGGTTTCGACCGTGGCACCCTGAAGCTTCAACTCGCCGGAGAGCACGTCCAGCATGAACGTCACTCGCTTCTGGATTTCCGCGACATTGATGGCGAGGATATTTCGGAAATAGAAGAAAAAGAACATGGCGGGAATCCCCACAAACAGTCCGGCCGCGGTGGTGATCATGGCCTCGCCGATGCCGCCGGCGAGATCCGAGGGTTCGGATTTCCCGGCTGCCAGCATGTCGAAGCTGGTGATCATGCCCGTGACGGTGCCGAGCAACCCGAGCATGGGCCCGATGGTGGCAAAAACATTCAAATAGTTGACCCACATGTTGAGCTTGGTTTCCTCGTTGGCGAGGGTCTCGCCGGCGGCTTGTTCCATGGAAAGCTTGTTGGCGAGGTCTCTCTCAAAATTCACTTTGAGGAGGGCTGCGGAGACTGTGTTGGCAAAAACGTTGGGCTGCGAATTGCAGAGTTGGTAGGCGCTGGCCGCATCACGTTGCTGCATGTAGTGGCCGATGGCCTCAACCTGGGTTTTTGGCATCATTTTTCTCCCGTTGATCTTGAGAAAGCAATACGCCGCCACGGCAAACGTGCCGATGGAGCAAAGCAGCAGCGGATACATGAGAGGTCCGCCGGTATTAAAAGCATCAAGCAGTGTTTTGTCTTGGGGCGGCTTGGCGGCAGCCTGCCTGGAATTCGCGGGTTGGGCCTGTGCGGTTGCCACCACGGGCACAAGGGCGGCTCCCATCAGGAGACTGAGAATGAGAACGCGGAGTGGGTTTGGGATTTTCATGACTTGGTTTTTTTCTTCGGTGGTGGATGGTCTTCTTCTCTGGCCTCTTTTTCGGGGTCTTCCTCCCGAAGGCCTTTCGGGAGTTTGTCGAGGAGAGCTTGGGCTTGGGGGGCGTAAGCGGATTTCGGATAAATACGAAGGATATCCCGGGAAGTTTCTCTGGCTTTGTCAAGTTCTCCGACCAACTCATACACGCCGGTGGCTCCCCAAAGGCCCCGGGCCGCCGCCTCGCTTTCCGATCCAAAAAACAGATAGGGGAAGAGGTATTCATCGAGGGCTTGGTTGTAGAGGCGATGACGTTCGGGAATGATGTGGATGTCCTCTTCCCAGCGGGGGTTTTCCGCGAGCAGGGTGCGGAGTTCTTGGTCCGCGGCCCCCGCGAGCAAATATTTGGCTTCCACCAGCACGGCAGGATCCTCGGTGATTTTGGCGATTTCGAGGGCATCTTTCACGGCGGCGGCGGCATTGCCGGTCGCAATCATGGCCCGCAGGCGCCCTTGTTTGGCCGACATGCGGGCGTCCTCGGCCCAGGAGACGGACTCGATTTGCGAGAACAGGGCAAGTGCCGCCTCGGCATGGGCTTCCGTCTTTGTCTGCAAAAGCAGATCGCCGTAAATATTGCCAATCCGGCCAGCGGGGGATTTCGGAACGCCGAGAAAGGGTTCCCATTGCTTCCACAGCGCAGCCAATTCGCCAAGACTCGCAGGAGTCGCCTCGCGGAGTTTGCGATCCCGCGATTCCTCGGGGCCAAATTCAATTTGGACGACGTCCTCGCGGGGGATGGTCACCGTGGCAAAAACAGGCGCACCATTCGCAGATCCCGAGAGGGAAACCTCCAAACGAAAAGATTTGGCGTCCACGGAAATAATTTTTCCAACACGCGTTTTCCGGTCGGCCAAAAACAAGGTGTCCCGGGCGTGGACGAACGGGGAAGATCCCCCGACAGCCGCCATGATGAGGACCGCACAAAAAAGCCAGCTTGGTCGAAGAGCCTTCATCCTGCGGGTTCCTCCGGTTGACCGGCCTCTTTGGGTAGCGGGCCGCCGAGGGCTTGCAGGCGCTCGCGGGCTTTGTGGGTGGGTTCCAAATCGGAAAGCTCTTCACGCTCCGCCAATTCCTGGTAGGTGCGGCGGGCGGAGAGCGTGTCTTTCAATTTTTCGAAGGCCTCGCCGCTGCGGTAATAGGCCCTCGCCACCCAATCGGTCCAACGCCCGTGCATGACGTAAATGCGTTGAAAATAGGGAACGGCCAATTCGGGTTTGCCTTCCTTCATATAAATCTCTCCCGTGCGGTAAAGGGCCTCGCACTTTTCGGGGCCGGTCGCATATTGGCTGGCGAGCAAAACCTCCAGGCTTTTTCGGGCGTCCGCGTATTGGCGGCGGGTTTCTTGAAGCGAGGCGCGGGCCAGCATGATTTTGCCAAGGAGGATGGAGCCGAGCGTTTCGCGCTCAAAGCGATCGAAGAGGGCCATGGCGGCTTTTTCATTGCCACGTTTGAGTTCCAGAAGACCCAGGGTCGCAAACGCCCGGTCCTTCTGCGGAGCCCGGGGATTCCATTTGACCAAATCCCGCCACATCGTCTCCCCTTCCGCTTCGCGCCCACTGGCCAGGAGCGCATCGGCCATGTCCGCCAGCAAGAGCGGGTTGGTTTCCTGCACATTGGCAAGGGCCGAGGCCTCGACCAGCAGGTCGTTGGCACGGTCAGGCTCGGTTTTGCGAAGGGCTTGGGCTTGGGCCCACAACGATCTCACGGCCAGCGCCGGCTGGTTGGTTGCCTCCTCGCCCAGATCCCCGAGCTTCGCGAGGTATTGGGCCGTCTGCTCGGGGCCTTTGTAGAGCTTGGAAAGCGCTGGAAAGAGGTCATCCACCGAACGAATCGAGGGGTCACTTCCGTATTCCCCGATGGCATCCCAATAGATCTCACGGGCCTGTTCCTGTTGCCCGTCCTGACGATAAATCCAGCCAATGTTGTAGATGGCCTCTGCCACGCGGGGGCTGCGGGGGCTGGACGCCACAAACGCTTCCATGTGTTCACGCATCCGCGGGTGTTCCTCCATCAGCTTCAACGCTTTGCCGACCTTGAAAACCCCCTCCTCGTAAAACCGTGTGTCATCGGGGGGAATGCTCTCAAAAGCGGCAATCCCCTCCTCCATCCGCCCTTCGTTCATCAAGGCATCCCCGAGCAGAATCCTGGCCTCGCTGGATTGCCCGCCTCCGGGGAATTTTTTGAGGTAGTCGGAAAGCTCACGAATGCTTGTTGTGTAATCTTCCATCTGCTGCGCGCAATACGCCCTTCGGAAAATGGCGGCCCCGCGATAGGCCCTCTCCTTTTTGGCCTTCAGATATCCGGCCAGCACCTCCCGGGCGGTTTCATAGTGCTTGTCGAGAGAGAATCCCATCCCCCGCCAATAGCCGGCCGCATCGGCCAATTCGTGTTTGGGATGCTTTTTTGCAAAGGTTTCAAAGGCCTCGATGGCATCCGCATTCCGCTCGGCCAGAAGCCACGTGAAGCCTTTCATGAATTGGGCCCGGGGCGCAAATTCGGAGGACGCATGCTTTTTTGTCAGTAACTCGAACGTGGCCACCGCCTCCTCGTATGCCAAAAACTTCTGCTCCGCCAATCCCTGCAAATACAAAACCAGAGGCAGGTTCTTCGATTTGGGAAATACCTCCGCGAAGGTCTTGGAGGCCTCGATGACTTTCGGCCACCGTTCCAGTGTGCCCCACGACTGAACAAGGTTCACGGATGCGGCCTCGACCAGGGGGTCCGGGGACATCTCTTCGAGCATGTCCTCCATGATGAGTGCCGACTCCCGGTAGCGCTTCATTTTTTGGTAGGCGGTCGCCAACCGCAAGCGGAGAGCCGAGTCAAAATTCTCGATTTTTTGAAAAGTTTCGACCTCGCGGGCGACCTTCGCGATTTGCTGCGCGAGGGCAAGTTTGAGGTAGGGGTCCGAGGCGGGGTTGGCCTCGGCGGCCACAAGCCGTGATTCCAAATCCGCCAACCGGTCGCTCTGGTGCTTCAGAAGCCGCTCCGAAAGCCACACGCGCTGGAGGCAGGCAATGGCATCCCGGTAATGCCCGTTTTCAAGAAAATGATTGCCGAGCTCAAGGGTCAGGGTTTGAAAGGCCACCAACTGAAGCAAATCGCCCATGCGGGGGTATTCCTCCTCGACCAACCGCAGCGCCGCTTCGAATTCCTTGGCTTGGATCAGGCTGAAGAGTTGCAGGACCGTGGCCCGGCCCCGATCCGCCGGGTTCAACCCGGACTTGATATTTTCAAAATGCGCCGCCGACTCCGCAAATTTGTCCTGAAGCAAAAGCGACGTGCCGATCAAAACCTGGGCCTCCGGAATCTTGGTGGCCGCCTGGTATTGTTTCACATAGCCGGGATTGGCGAGGGCACCCTTGGGAAACAAACCCAGGAATTTTTCCAAGGTGACAACCGCCGCCTCGTATTCTTTTTCCTGCATCTGACACACCCCCAGCCAAAATGTCAGCTCTTGGATCTGCCAGGGGTCCAGCGGAGGCGTTTTGGCAAGCGCCGCCGAGATTTCCTCCATCGCCTCACCAAAATTTTTGGCCTGCACAAGGCACATCGCGAGGGTGTAGCTCCGGCGACGAATGATATCAATCACCTGCGGCTCTTTGGATTTTCCAAAATCCCGGAAGAAGTTGCGGTAGAGCTTCGCAGCCTCGGGAAACTCCCGCTTGTTGTACGCTTCATCCGCACGGAGCATCAATTCATCAGCTGTCATGTCAGCGCCCGCAGCCGGCTCGTTCTGGGCCGGTGACGGGGGGGATGCCAGCCCCATCGCACAAAGCAGGAGAAGGAAG